>JASFUL010000021.1:0-24156 GCA_050050315.1 Gemmatimonadota bacterium | reverse complement strand
GAGGTCGGCGATCTGCTGCTGGACCTCGGCGTCTCCCTCCCCCTCGCCCCGGAGCTCCTCGATCATCTCGGGGGTCAGGTCACCGCTCTCGAGGAGCGCCTTCAGGAGAGCCTGCTTGAGCGAGTCTAACGACGAGGTGTCGTCGGTTCCGGACCAGCCCCAGTAAGGGTGGTAGTGGGGCCCACCGGCGAACCCACCGTCCATCAGGAACTCGGAGAGACGCTCCAGGAGGTTCTCCAGGTTCAGCGCATCCAGCCAGCTCCCCTTGTACTTCGAGTACGTCGTGAACCGCATCCCGCCTCCGCACCGTGGGTGAACCTCATAGAATGCACGATCCGCCTCCGGGTTCCAATGCTCTCGTTCGGACCTACCTTTGCTGTCATGGAATCGCCCGACCCTCCAACCCACCCTTCGAAAGGGGGGGCACCCCTGGCGGACGTACCCGATCCGGTGGCCACGATCCGCCACCGTCTCCTGACCTGGTACGACGCCCACGCCCGGGATCTGCCGTGGCGTCGCACTGACGACCCGTACGCCGTCTGGGTCAGCGAGGTCATGCTCCAACAAACGCGCGTGAACACGGTGATCCCGTTCTGGACGCGGTGGATGGAGCGGTTCCCGACCGTGGCGGCTCTGGCCGACGCCAGGCTCGACGACGTGCTCGCGAGCTGGGAGGGGCTCGGCTACTACCGGCGGGCGCGGCTTCTGCACCGGGCGGCGGCGAGGGTGCGGGACCGACACAGAGGTGAGCTGCCCCGCGACGTCGCCGGCCTCCGCGAGCTTCCGGGCGTGGGCGAGTACACGGCGGGGGCGGTGGCCAGCATCGCCTTCGGTCGCCGGGTGCCCGCCGTGGACGGGAACGTACGCCGCGTGCTCGCCCGCCTGCACGACCTTCCGACGCCGTCCCCGGCCCAGCTCCGGGAACGCGCGGCCCGCCTCGTGCCACCGGAGCGACCGGGCGACTTCAACCAGGCGCTCATGGAGCTGGGCGCCACGGTGTGCTCGCCCACGTCGCCACGGTGCGGAAGCTGCCCCCTGGAACGGGTCTGCCGGGCCCGGGCGCTGGGCGTCCAGGAGGACCGACCGCGCCCGCAGCGGCGCGGGCGGGTGCCCGAGCGCCGATTCGGCGTGGCGGTGGCCCGGCGAGTCCGGAACGGAGGGCCGACGGAGCTGCTGGTGGTGAAGCGTCCGGTCGACGGGATGCTCGGCGGGTTGTGGGAGTTCCCGACCGCCCGGCTCTCCGACGGCGAGGCGCCGGCCACCGGGGCCCTCCGCGCCCTGGATGCGGCGGACGCGGGCCGGAAGGGAGCCCTGCGACCCATGGCGCCCGTCCGCCACGCGTACTCGCACTTCGTGGGGATCTACCGTCCGTTCCTCGCCACCGTCGCGGACGGTCCCGAGCCCCGGGGAGACGGACGCGAGCCCCCGCAGGACGAGCACGAGAGACGGTGGGTGAGCCCGGCGGGGGCGGACGCCCTTCCCATGCCCGGCGTGCAGAACGAGATCCTCCGGGCGGCTCTCGCCGCCCTCGGTGGCCGCGCCGGGGGCGTGGAAGGCCGCGACGGAGGGCCCGAGGAGGAAGGATGAGGATCCGCGAGATGACCTGGATGGACGTCGCGCGCTACCTGGAGGGGGACGACCGGGTCGTGCTCCCCACCGGGTCCACGGAGCAGCACGCCTACCTTTCCCTGGCCACCGACGCGCTCCTCGCCGAGCGGGTGGCGGTGGAGGCGGCGGATCCCCTGGGCGTGCCGGTCTACCCGGTGGTCCCGTACGGGGTGGCGCCGTACTTCGCCGCGTACCCGGGCACGGTCACGCTCGCCGAGGGAACGTATGTCGCGCTGCTCCGGGACGTGCTCGAGAGCCTGGTCCGGTCGGGCTTCCGGCGGATCCTCGTGGTCAACGGTCACGGCGGCAACCGGGCGGCGGTGGACGCCGTCGCCGCGTGGGCCGGGGAGCGTGAGGGCGTGGCGCTCCGTTGGCACGACTGGTGGAAGGCCCCGGCCACGAAGGCGGAGGTCGATCGGATCGACCCCACCGGGTCCCACGCCAACTGGATGGAGAGCTTTCCCTGGACCCGGGTGCGGGGCGCCCCCGTTCCCGCCGGTGGGAAGGCGGCCCCGGATCTGTCCGACCGAGCCACCCTGAGCCCGGCCGGGATGCGGGAGCGCCTGGGTGACGGCAGCTTCGGCGGCCCCTACCGCCGCTCCGACCGGGAGATGGAGAGAATCTGGGAGGTGGCGGTGCGGGAGACCCGGGCGCGGCTCGTGGGCGAATGGAGTGGAGGCCGGGGGGACGAGACGTGAGGGAGGGAAGCGGGCCGGGGGGGCCGTCCCTGCCGCCGGGGCCGGTCGTGGTGTGGGGCGCCGGGGCGATGGGTGGGTCGATCGGGGCGTGGCTCCACCGGGCCGGTCGGGACGTGTTGCTGGTCGACCGGGATCCGGACCACGTGGTGGCGGTCCGGCGGGACGGCCTGCGCATCACGGGACCCGTGGACGCGTTCACCCGTCGCGTCCCGATCCTCCTGCCTCGCGAGGTGGCGCCGGCCGCGCCGCTGGGCGTCGTCCTGCTGGCGGTGAAGGCGCACCACACGGCGGAGGCCGTGGCGGCGCTCGCTCCCCACCTGTCACCCGACGGGTTCGTGGTCTCCGTGCAGAACGGGCTGAACGAGCGCACCATCGCCGAGGTCGTGGGGGCCGGGAGGACGGTCGGCTGCTTCGTGAACTTCGGGGCCGACGTCGTCGAGCCCGGCGTCGTCATGCGGGGCAACCGGGGCGCCGTCGTGATCGGCGAGCTCGACGGTCGGCGCACGCGGCGGATCGAGGCGCTCCACGCGCTCCTCCGGGACTTCGAGCCGGACGCGGTGCTCACCGACAACATCCACGGCTACCTCTGGGGCAAGCTGGCGTACGGCGCGATCCTCTTCGCCACCGCCCTGACCGACGCCACGATCGCCGACGTCCTGGCGTCCGAGCGCCATCGTCCGGCTCTGGTCGGCCTGGCCCGGGAGGTGATGGCGGTAGCAGCGGCCCGGGCCGTGCGACCCGAGGGCTTCGACGGCTTCGATCCCGCGGCCTTCGTCCCGGGCGCGCCGGAGGACGGGGCGGCCGCCACCCTGGACGCGCTGGTCGACTTCAACCGGGCATCGGCCAAGAGTCGGAGCGGCGTCTGGCGTGACCTGGCCGTCCGGAAACGGAAGACCGAGGTCGACGCCCAGATCGCGGTGATCGCGGAGCTCGGCGGTACGGTGGGAGTGCCGACGCCCCTGGTGACCCGACTCGTCCGGCTGGTCCACGACGTGGAGAAAGGCCGTCGGGAGCAATCGTGGGGGACGCTGGACGCACTGACGGAGCCGGGGGACGGGGCTGGCGGAGGGGCCGGCCCGGGGGCTACGGTGGGGCCATGATCTCCCCGTCCCGCGTTCCAGGCGCGGCCGTCGCCGTCCTGGCCGTCGCCCTCGCCGCCTGCGGCCCGTCCCGTGAGGAGCTCGCCGCCCGCTATCCCCTGGTCCCGGCGCCGGCCCGCCTCGAGCCCGCCGACGGGGCGTTCACCCTCGGCGCCCGGACCCGGATCGTCCTCTCGGACCCCACCGACGCCGCCCTTCGCCACATGGCCGAGGCCTTCGCCGCCCCGATCCGGAGCGTCGCCGGCGTGCCTCTGCCCGTGGAGGACGGAGCCGGCGACGCGGGAGGCGCCGGAAGCTCGGCGACCGACGTCATCTTCTTCGAGGTGTCGGGGCAGCGCTCGGCGGGGTCTCCTCCCCCGGCGTTCGATCCCGCCTCGGAAGCCTACACCCTCACCGTCGGCCCTGGGCGGATCCACGTCTCGTCGTCCACGAGACCCGGGCTCTTCCGTGGGTTCATGGCGCTCCGCCAGCTCCTCCCACCCGAGGTCGAGCGGGGGGTGCGGAGCAGCGCTCCCTGGGGCCAGGTCGGCGGGCCCGCGCCGGCGCCGGACGTCGCGTGGTCGGTGCCCGCCGTGGAGATCGTGGACCGGCCCCGCTTCGCCTGGCGGGGCATGCACCTCGACGTGGGTCGGCACTTCTTCCCCGTCGAGTTCGTGAAGAAGTACATCGACCTGCTGGCGCTCCACCGGATGAACGTCTTCCACTGGCACCTCACCGAGGACCAGGGCTGGCGCATCCAGATCGACGCGTACCCGCGCCTGACCGAGGTGGGGAGCTGTCGCGACGAGACGATGGTGGCGAAGAACTTCGACCCGTACGTGGGCGACGGCGAGCGATACTGCGGCTTCTACACCAAGGATGAGGTTCGGGAGGTCGTGGCGTACGCCGCCGAGCGGCACGTCACGGTCGTCCCCGAGATCGAGATGCCCGGGCACTCCCTGGCGGCGCTCGCGGCCTACCCCGAGCTGGCGTGCACCGAGGGCCCGTTCGAGGTGGGGACGTCGTGGGGGGTCTTCGAGGACATCTACTGTCCCTCCGAGGAGACCTTCACCTTCCTCGAGACGGTGCTGGGCGAAGTGATGGAGCTCTTCCCGTCGCCCTGGATCCACATCGGCGGGGACGAAGCGCCCAAGGCGCGCTGGGAGCAGAGCGACCGGGCGCAGGAGGTCATCCGGCGGGAGGGGCTCGCCGACGAGGAGGAGCTGCAGAGCTGGTTCGTGCGCCGGATCGAGCGCTTCCTGAGCGCGCACGGACGGCGACTCATCGGCTGGGACGAGATCCTGGAAGGGGGCCTGCCGCCCGAGGCCACGGTCATGTCGTGGCGGGGGATGGAGGGCGGCGTGGAGGCGGCGAGGCAGGGTCACGACGTGGTGATGACGCCCACCAGCCACGTCTACTTCGACTACTACCAGGCCGACCCGCCCGACGGCGAACCGCTGGCCATCGGTGGCTTCACGCCCCTGGAGGAGGTGTACGCCTTCGAGCCCGTGCCGTCGGAGCTGTCGCCCGAGGAGGCGCGCCGGGTGCTCGGCGCCCAGGGCAACGTCTGGACCGAGTACATCGAGTCGCCCGGCGGGGTGGAGTACATGGCGCTTCCCCGCATGGCGGCGTTGGCGGAGGTCGTGTGGTCCCCGTCGGACGCCCGCGATCCGGAGGGCTTCTTCCTCCGCCTCGAGCGGCACCTGGAGCGGCTCCGGGAGCTGGGTGTCCGCTACAGGGGGCTGGACCCGGAGCTGCGCACGGACGGAGGGGGCTGACCGTGGAGATCCGCTTCGACGGGCGGACCGCCGTCGTGACCGGCGCCGCCCACGGCTTCGGGAGGGAGATCTGCCTGCAGCTCGCACGGGCCGGAGCCGCGGTCTGGGGATGCGACGTGATTCCCGACGAGCTGGAGGAGACCGCCGCCCTGTGTGGCGACCGGTGCCGGGTGCGCACCGTCGACGTGACCGACCCCGGGGCCGTGGAAGCGTTCATCCGGGAGGCCGAGGGCGGAAGCCAGCGCGGTGCGCTGGACGTCCTGGTGAACAACGCCGGCGGCGTGCTGGATCAGGTGGGTCGGCCCGTCGAGGAGGTACCCCACGAGGACTTCGAGGCGATCGTCGCGGTCAACCTGACCGCGACCTTCCTGACGGCCCGGGCTGCCGTGCCGGCCATGAAGCTGGTGGGGTACGGCCGGATCGTGAACGTGTCCAGCGGGGCCGGGCTCGGGCCCAGCAAGACGGGAATCCAGGCGTACGCGGCGGCCAAGGCGGGACAGATCAACCTCACGCGCCAGCTCGCCCACGAGCTGGGCCGCCACGGGATCACGGTCAACGCGGTCGCGCCGGGCTTCGTACGATCGAACCCGGCGACCGAGCGCCAGTGGCAGTCCTACGGACGGGAGGGTCAGCGGCGTCTCGTCGAGGGCATCGCGCTCAAGCGTCTCGGCACCCCGGAGGACATCGCGTGGGCGGTCTGCTTCCTCGCGTCCGAGGGGGCCGGCTGGATCACGGGCCAGGTGCTCCCGGTGGACGGGGGACGGTAGGTCTCTCCCCCTCCGAATCTCTCGAACGGCACGTTTCAGTGCGCCCCGGGCGTCGCGGGATCGCCGGCCCGGTGAGTCCGCCTACATGTTCTCGAAGGGGTCGAACTTCCCGAAGCCCTGTCCGCCGGGGCCCTGACCGGGGCCTTCGTGCCGGGCCCGCCGGTACCCGCCGCCCATCGCCCGGCTGATCCGCCGCTCGGCCACCAGGCTCTCGAGCACCAGCTCGCACGCCGCGGCCTTGCGGCCGTCCGACGCGCTCGTTGGAGCCAGTCCGACCGAGGTCACCAGCTCCAGGAGCCCGGGCACCGTCTCGAACCCCTGGACACACGCCGCGGCGGACGCCTCCTCGCCCACCTGCAGGGCGCTCCCCTGCTCGAAGTAGTCGACGATCTCCTCGACGTCGGCCCCCCCGGCGCGGTGCCCGTACGTCGCGTGGGCCGCGGCCTGGATGAGCTCCCGGCCGATCTTCTCGTGGCCGTGGAGCTCGCCCTCGTACTCCAGCTCCATCTTCCCCGTGATGGCCGGGAGCGCGGCGTACACGTCGGCGATCCGGGCCACGGCCCGTTCCTCGCCGAGCCGTAGCGCGCGTCGCTCCGCGTTGCTGACGACGCCCTCCATCACCGTGATCGGCAGCCGCTGGCTCACCCCCGAGCGCTGGTCGATGCGCTTGTCCTCGCGGGCCAGGAAGGCGACGCGCTCGACGACCTCCTCCACGAAGTCCGGGACCTCGACCTCCAGGTCGTCCCGGCGGGTCCACGCCTCCTGGCGGGTGATGGCGATCCCGGTCTCCACGTCCTCCGGGTAGTGGGTGCGGATCTCCGCGCCGATGCGGTCCTTGAGGGGCGTGATGATCTTGCCTCGGGCCGTGTAGTCCTCCGGGTTGGCCGTGAAGACCATGAAGACGTCCAGCGCCATCCGGATGGGATAGCCCTTCACCTGCACGTCCCCCTCCTGGAGGATGTTGAAGAGCCCGACCTGGATCTTCCCCGACAGGTCGGGCAGCTCGTTGATCGCGAACACGCCTCGGTTGGCCCGGGGGAGCAGCCCGAAGTGGATCGTCAGCTCGTCGGCCAGCACGTGACCCCCGCGCGCCGCCTTGATCGGATCCACGTCCCCGATGATGTCGGCGATCGTCACGTCGGGGGTCGCGAGCTTCTCGACGTAGCGGTTGTGCCTCGGGACCCAGTCGATCGGCGTCTCGTCCCCGCACTCCTCGATTCGCTGGCGGGAGTACTTCGAGATCGGTCGCAGGGGGTCGTCGTTGACCTCGCTCCCGGCCACCACGGGGATGGCCTCGTCCAGGAGCTCGACGAGCTGCCGGAGGATCCGACTCTTGGCCTGCCCGCGGAGGCCGAGGAGGATGAAGTCGTGCCGGGCGAGCACGGCGTTCACGATCTGGGGCACCACCGACTCGTCGTACCCGACGATGCCCGGGAAGAGGGGCTCGCCCTCCCGCAGCTTCGTGACGAGGTTGGCCCGCATCTCCTCCTTGACGGTGCGGGGGTGGTAACCGGTGGCCTTCAGCTCGCCGAGCGTGGTCGGGCGGGTGGACGTCATGAGGGTCGCTGCGGTCTCGGGAATGGGGTGGGTCCGCCGGCGTCGCGGCCGGGGCGGTGCCCACCTGGAATCCGGCTCGAGCCCCGCCACGACCGGTGCCGCTTGCGGCTCCCGGCCCGGCCGCCGGTGGACCACGAAGGGCTCGCGGCGGCCGGGGATCCGTGGCGGGAGGAGAGGGTACCCGGGCCCCATGGGGAGGGTCCCGGACGCGGGCTCTTCCCGTCTCCAGACCGCTCCGGCGCCCCACGCGCCCCGCTCCGGGAATCGCCATGGCCGACGACGTCACGCTCTCCGGCACCGTCCGTCCCGCCCGCCACCAGCCCGAGCTGCCCCTGGACCGACTCGTCCTGGCAGAGGAGCCCGACGAGGAGGCCATCCCGATGGACGTGGTCATCGTCGGGGGAGGGCCCGGGGGGCTCGCCACCGCCGTGGAGCTGGCGAGGCTGGTGAAGAAGGACGGCGAGGAGGGGGGCGGGCTCGGAGAGATCGAGATCGGCGTGCTGGAGAAGGCGTCGCAGCTCGGCGAGCACTGCCTCTCGGGAGCGGTGGTGAATCCGCGCTCCCTGCGGGAGCTCTTTCCGGATCTGTCCGACCAGGAGCTGCCGCTGCGTCGGCCGGTGACGAAGGAGTCGGTGCTCATGCTCACCGAGGGTGGCAAGGTGAAGCTGCCCACCCCGCCCACCATGAAGAACCACGGGAACTTCGTCGCGTCCATCTGCGAGATCGTCCGCTTCATGGGCGAGAAGGCCGAGGCGCTGGGGGTGAACGTCTTCCCCGGGTTTCCGGCCGACGGGTTGCTGGTGGACGGCGACGCCGTGATCGGCGTGCGCACCACCCCTTCGGGTCTGGACCGGGACGGCGAGCCCTCCGGCCCGGACGCCATGCCCGCCATGGACCTCACGGGCCGCGTGACCGTGCTCGCCGAGGGCACCCGCGGCACCCTCTCGCAGGCCTGGTACCGCTGGCAGGACGTGGGAAGCGAGAACCCGCAGATCTACGCCCTCGGCGTGAAGGAGCTGTGGGAGACGAAGGAGCCCCTCGACCGGGTGATCCACACCCTGGGCTGGCCCCTGCCGCGGGACGCCTTCGGTGGATCGTGGATGTACCCGATGGAGGACCGCCTGGTCTCGCTGGGCCTGGTGGTGGGCATGGACTACCGCGACGCCCGGCTCGACGTCCACGAGCTCCTCCAGCGCATGAAGCTGCATCCGCTCTTCCGGCAGGTCCTCGAAGGCGGTGAAATGGTGGAATGGGGCGCCAAGACGATCCCCGAGGGGGGCTTCTACAGCGTGCCGTCGCGGCGACACGGAGACGGCCTGGTGGTGGTCGGCGACAGCGCCGGGTACGTGGACGTCCCGAGCCTCAAGGGGATCCACTACGCGATCCAGTCCGGCATCTACGCGGCGCGGGCGATCTTCGACGCGTTGAAGCGGGACGACACGAGCGCCGGCGGTCTCGCGCCGTACACCGGGACGGTGGACGGAAGCTACCTGATGGAAGACCTGCGAAAGACCCGCAACATGCGCCTGGCGTTCAAGCGCGGGTTCTTCGGGGGCGGTCTCAGGGCCGGCTTGATGACCGCTACCGGCGGGCGCTTTCCCGGCGGCAGGATCGACGTGCCCGAAGATGCCGAGGAGCCCAAGCGCCTCGGCGCTCCCGAGGGGTTCGCTCCCGACGGAGAGCTCACCTTCAGCAAGGTGGATGCGGTCTACAAGTCGGGGAACCAGACGCGGGACGACATCCCGAGTCACCTGATCGAGGGCGAGGACGTGCCCGCCGAGGCGGCCGAGATGTACGTGCACATGTGCCCGGCCGGGGTCTACGAGCGCGAGAACGGCGAGCTGGTCGTGAACGCCCCCAACTGCGTGGACTGCAAGGCCACCGACGTCCTCGGTCCCCGGTGGACCCCCCGGGAGGGAGGCAGCGGGCCCCAGTACCGGCGGATGTAGCCGGCAGGGGGCCCCCGAGCCTCAGTCGCCGTCGAGGATCCGGACGAGGTCCGGGCGGGCGGCCCGGAGCGCCGGCAGCAGGCTCGCTCCGAGGGCCGTGAGCGCCAGGAGCGCGAACGTGGCGGCAGCCACTTCCGGACTCCACGGGTCGACCTCGAACATCATCCGCGAGAAGCCGCGGGTCACGCGGAGTCCGAGCGGCAGTCCCAGCGCCAGACCCACGACGGCGGGGAGGAGCGTCGGCCGGATCGAGCGGCCGATCAACCCCCTCCTGGGAGCGCCCAGCGCAGCCCTGATCCCGAGCTCCGAGGTCCGGAGCGAGGCGATGTGGGACACGACCGAGTAGACACCCGTCACCGCCAGCGCCAGGGCGGCCAGGCCCAGCCAGATGAAGACCGGACCGTCCTTCCGGTAGAGCCGGGTGCGCCAGCGGATCAGCTCGGGCATCGTCATCATGTCGACCACCGGCACGTCGGGGTCGAGGCGCCCGACGGCCCCGCGGACGAGGTCGGCGCTCGCGGAGGCCCGGTCGCTCCCGCGGAGCGCGACGCTGGCCTCCGGGGGAGCCGCCTGGGCCAGGGGCAGGTAGACCCCTTCCGGATCGGCATTCTCGTCGCTGTCCATCCACAGGTGGGGAGCGACGCCGACCACGGTGCGCCACGGACCCGGGTCGTCGCCCCGCCACAGGCGCAAGCGCCTGCCCACGGGCGAGGTCCCGCCGAAGAAGGCTCGCGCGAAGTGGGCGTTCACGATCACGACCGGCTCGGAGCTCGCGCCGTCGCCCGAGTCGAACTCCCGGCCGGCGACGACCGGCGCCCCGAACGTCCGGAAGAAGGACGTCGCGACGGCGTCCACGTAGTGACGCGGGAGCTCGTCGGGCTCGGAGAACTCCCAGCCCTCCACCTCGACCCCCTGAACGTGGGGCCAGGAGCCGTTGTAGCGGATCATGGGCAGTTGCGTCGCGACGGTGACGTCCCGGATGCCCGGGCCTCGCCGCAGCTCCGCCTCGAGGTCCCGCCAGAAGCCGAGGCGATCGTCGAACGACCCGTACCGGTCGGGCAGGACGACGCGGCCCGTCATCACCGCCTCCTGGGCGAACCCCCAGTCGACGGTGCGGAGGTTCCATCCGCTCCGGACCATGAGGGAGGCGAGGAGGAGGAGGGCGCCCCCGGCCGCGATCTCGACGGCCACCAACGCCTGCCCGAGGCGGAAGGTCGGGGCGGTGGCGCCTCTTCCGCCCCGTACGGGGCCGAGCCGGCTCCGGCGCAGCTCCGGGGCCGCGGCCACGAGGGAGACCACGACGGTGCTGAGGAGAGCGCCCGCTGCCATGAGCGCGAGATGGGGGACGCCGAGGCGCCAGACCTCCCATACGACGAGCTCGCCTCCGGCGTACGCCCTCTGGGCCTCCCCGTACCAGCCCAGACCGGCCGAGGCCAGCCCGGCTGCGCCGAGCACGCCCAGCGCGGCCGGCACCGCGGCCTCCACCACGAGCTGGCGCAGGATGCGGAGCCGTCCGGCGCCCAGGGCGCGCCGCACCGAGAGCTCCCGGGCCCTGGTCCGGGTGCGCACGAGGAAGAGGTTCGCAACGTTGGCCGCGGCCAGCAGGAAGATCAGCGCTCCCGACTGGAGGAGGATCCGCACGTTGGTGTTCGACGGCGGGAGGAAGGCGTGGGCGAAGGGGACGGCCCTCAGCGTGACCCGGTCCGCCGCCGCGTCCTCCTCCGGTGCCAGCGCCGATCCGACGGGCTCCAGGCTCGACCCCAGTCGCTGCGGCCCCACGCCCGGAGCCGTGCGTCCGAACATCCAGTACGCCCGGGACCCGGGATCGCCGTGGGCGCCGATCGGAAGCCAGAGCGACTCCGGCCCCATCCGCCCATCGGGCGGGAGGACGCCGACGACCACGGTCGGCTCGCCGTCGATGCGCACCGTGCGGCCGACGAGATCCGGGTCGGAGTCGTACCGGCTCCGCCACAAGTCGTGGTCGACGACCACCACGCGGGGGGCGCCGGGCGCGGCGTCGGCCGCGGTCAGCGCGCGGCCGTGGAGGGGCCGGATCTCCAGCAGCCGGAAGACCGACGGGGAAACGTGCAGAGCCTGGAGCTCCGTGGCGGGGGCGGCCGGCCCGGTCAACGCGACCCGACCCCAGCCGAAGAGACCCACCGCCTCCAGAGGAGCGCTGGAGGACCGCACCACCTCGAGGTCGCGCCAGGAGAAGGCCGGCTCGATGAGGGGGGCCCCCCGCTCCACCCGCTGGACGCTGACCACGCGGTCCGGCTCGGAGACCGGGAGACCGTGGTCGTACGCGCCGTACCGGATGCCCCAGACGAACGTACCCGCCCCGAGCCCGAGGGCCAGGACCCCGATGGAGCCCAGGAAGAATCCCGGGTCCGTGCGGAGCTGCCGGACGGCCGCCCGGAGATCTCCCCCGATCCCCGGCCAGGCGCTCCGCCGCCACTCCCGCGGCGCGGACCGGAGTCCCCAGAGCAGGTAGGCGGCGACGGCGAGGGGACGGCTCCCGCGCTCGAGGCGGCGGCCGAACATCTCCTCGAGGTCACCGAGGACGTACTCGCGCCACGCGCCCGGGATCAGCGCCTCGACGATTCGTCGGGCCCAGCGGGGAGGGCGGGACGGGCTCAAAGCCCCTCCAGCAGCTCGTCGAGCTCGTTCCGGATCCCGTCCGCCATCCGCCGCACCTGCCGGTAGGACCGGGCGAGCTCGCGCGCCCCCTCGGGCTGGAGCCGGTAGTACTTGCGGCGCCGACCGCCCCGCTCCGGAGTCGCCTCTCCCGTGAAAGAGGTCAGGAGGCCCCGGGAGAGCATACGCTCCATGATGGTGTACACGGCCCCGGGAAGCACCACCCGGCCCGTCCGCTCCTCCAGCTCCTCCCGGAGGTCGATCCCCGACGCCTCGCCTCCGCGGCGCAGGAGCGCCATGAGCAGAAGCTGCTCGAGCTCACCCAGCGGTTTCGCCACCCATCCCCCCTTTCGTCTGGCCAGGCTCGCGAGACAAAAACAACTTTGTAGTTTTTGCTTCTGTGCGTCAACCCACGGATCCGCACCGGGGATCGTCAGTCCAGCTCGATGCCGACCCCCGTCCGGGTCCGCACGAGCCGCGGGAGCACCGTCGGCACCTCCCGGTCCGCCCAGTGCGCCAGCACCGCCTCGGGCGAGGAGAAGGCCGCCAGATCCTCCAGCGTGCGGACCGTGGGGAAGACCATGGGAAGCTCGCCCCGCTCGTGACGCGCCAGCGCCTCGCCCGGCGAGAGCCAGACGCCGTGGCTCATCTCCCGGGCGTTCAGCAGCTCCTCGCGCTCCGGGGACACCGCGGCGGCGAAGAAGCGGGTGTCGTACCGGCGGGGCTCGGCGACGGGCGTGATCCAGTGGGCGATGTAGGCCACGGCCCGGCCGTCCATCCGGCACCCCATGGCGTCCAGTACGACCGGGAAGGCGTCCTCGTCGGCGAGCAGGTCGTCGCGCAGCCGCCGCACGGCCGGGTCGGAGGCCGCCGAGGGTGCCGGCGCCCCGTCGGCGTCGTGTCCCACCAGGATCCCCGTCTCCTCGAAGGCCTCCCGGAGGGCGGCGACGACGTAGGCGACGGCCGGGGGCTCCGCGTCGGCGGCCATCCCGAGCCGCTCCGCCGCGTCGTCCGCCGACATGCCGTCGAGGCGCTCGAGAAGCGCTCCCGCCGCGTCGTCGCGGTCGACCCGCCCGCCCGGGAACACGTACGCCCCCGGAACGAAGCCGGAGGTCCGCACCCGCCGGAGGAGGAGGACCTCCAGCCCGGAGGCAGCCGACGCATCCCCCGATCCGGCCCCGGCCCGCATGAGCACCACGGTCGCCGCGGGCCTGGCCTCGGCCGGTGGCTCAGGGGGTTTCTCCACCCGGTCCGCGAACCCCTCGGGCAGGCGCTCCCGGGGGATCTCCTGGCCCGGCGGGCGCTTCGACCCGGGCGACGGGTCGGACCCTTCGCTCCCGCGGGCGCGGCCGTCGGCCATCCCCTCGCCCGCCGATCGGCCCGCGCTCACCGCACCAGACTCGCGCGGTCGAGCCAGTTGGCGATGTCGCCACCGGTGATGATGCCGCGGAGCTCCCACTCCTGGGCGACGATGACGCGCCGGGTCTCGTTCTCGCCCATGCGCTCCAGCACCTCGGTCATGGGGGACGTCGGGGAGACGATGAGCGTGTCCACCAGGGGGGTCATCACGTCGGCTACCGACGTCTCCGGCCACGCCCCGTCCGGCACCCGCTTCACCTGGGAGAGGGTCACGAGTCCGATGACGATTCCGTCGTCGGTCACCGGGAAGGAGTTGTAGGGGCGCTTCATGAAGTAGTCGTGGACCAGGCGGTCGAGCTTCAGCTCCGGACCCACCGTCTCGGGCGCCTGCGTCATGGCGTCCCGGGCCACCCGGTCCCGGAGGACGATCCGCAGGAGGAGCTGCTCGTAGCTGGCGGCGGCCGCCTGCGCCAGGAACCACCCGATGAAGATGAACCAGAGACCGCCCACCGCCTGGCCGCCCACGAGCAGGACCCACGCCCCGAGGGCCATGACCCCCCACCCGAGCCACCGGCCGGCGGCGGTCGCCACCCGGGTGGCCCGACGCAGGTCGCCGGTGACCCGCCAGACGAGCGAGCGCAACAGGCGGCCCCCGTCCAGGGGGAAGCCCGGAAGGAGGTTGAAGAGGGCCAGGGCGAGGTTGAGCACGGCCAGGTGGACCGCCACGGCCCACACCGCCGGGCGGGTCTCCGGTCCACCCGCCGCCACCGCGACGCCCTGGAACGCGAGCGCCAGGGCCAGGCTCATGACCGGGCCCACCCCCGCGATCTGGAACTCGTCCCCCGGCGTCGACGCCTCGCTGCGGGTGCGCGCCATCCCCCCGAAGATGAAGAGCGTGATCCCCTCCACGCCGATGCCCTTCCGCAGGGCGACGAAGGCGTGGGCCAGCTCGTGGGCGAGGAGGGAGAGGAAGAAGAGGAGCGTTCCCGCCGCGCCCATGGCCAGATACGTCCCCCGACCCAGCCCCGGCACGTAGCCCGGGAAGACCACGCCGGTGAAGGTGGCCAGGATGAGAAAGAAGAGGACGAACCAGGAGTAGTCCAGGTCCAGGTCGACGCCGCCGATGCGGCCCACGTGCACGCCGACGCCGGAGCGCCGACGCCGGAGGGTGCTCGCCTCGTCCATGGGAACCCGCCTCGTCAGTCGGGCCGCTCCAGGATCGTCACCCGACCGGGAAGGAGGTCACGGAGCCGCTCGGCGTCGACCCGGGAGCCGCTCTCGCTCGGGTCGCCCCAGTGGATGGGGACGACCCGCTCGGCGTCGACCGCGTCCGCGGCCAGCGCCGCCTCCTCGGGTCCCATGGTGTAGTGGCCGTCGCACGGAAGGAAGGCCACGTCGCACCGTATGTCCTCCATGGACGAGAGGTGGTCGGTGTCGCCGGCGTGGAAGTACGTCACGTCGCCCAGGGTGAAGACGTAGCCGAGCCACCCGGCCTCGGGAGGGTGGAACTTCTTCTCGTGGTTGTACGCCGGAACCGCCAGGACGTCGAACCCCTCCAGCTGGAGCAGGTCCCCCGGCCGCATGAGGTGGTCGGCGTCGCGGATCTGCTTGCGCATGGAGGCCGGGGCGATCACGACGGTCCTCTGACCACGGATCCGCTCGATGTCGACCTCCGAGAAGTTGTCGTAGTGCGGATGGGTCAGCAGGATGTAGTCCGCCTCCGCGCCCTCGGGCACGCCCCAGGGGTCCACGTGTATGTCCAGCCCGGCCCGCTGGATGCGAACCGACGAGCCGCGGAACCACGTCACACCTTCGAGCAAGTCGACCATTGCCGGCCCAAGCTACATCGGGACCCGTTCGGGGCAAAGTGGCTCGTGGGGCGGAAGCGGGGACGCCACATTGGCAGTGGCACTGCTGAACCGGCGGAAAGGGGGCGTCCGGAACGGCGGATGAGCGTGGCAGGCTTTCTGCAGTGAACACCCATTCCTGCCGGGTCGTGGTCCCGGGTTGCCGGGCGACGGGCGGGGTGACGAGAGAACACTCCCGCGGACCGTCGGAGTCCCTCCGACCGGTCCCGAACCGGCCTGCGGTACGCGCCGCCGGCCCGAAGCCAGTAGAGGAACAATGGCCGAGCGATTCACGCTTCCGGTCCTTCCGCTGAGGGATACGGTCGTATACCCGGGCGTGGCGGTCCCCATCTCCGCCGGCCGCCCGGGCACCGTCGAAGCCGTGCAGGACGCTCTCGAGGGCGACCGACGGCTCTTCGCGGTGGCCCAGCGCGAGAACGTGGACGAGCCCACGCCCGAGGTCCTCTACACGGTCGGGACCGTGGTGCGCATCATCCAGACGCACCGGGTGCGCGCGGGGGTCCAGCTGCTCGTGCAGGGCGAGGGTCGGGCCCAGGCGCTCTCCTACCGGGACGACGGAGAGCAGATGCTCAAGGCCGTCCTCCTGCCCATGGAGACCCAGGCGCCCCTCTCCGAGGACGAGCCGCGCTTCCAGGCCCTGGACCGGGAGCTGCGGGACCGGGCCGCCGAGCTCGGCACCCGCCGGGGCGTCCCGGCGGAGGCGCTGAACCAGCTGATCCAGGGGGTGGACGAGCCCGGCGCGTTCGCCGACCTCGTGGCGTTCTACCTCGAGCTTCCGACGGCCGACAAGCAGAAGCTGCTCGAGCTCCTCGACGACGAGCAACGCATGCGCAGCGCTCTCGTCGCGGTCGAGAAGGAGCTGGCGCGCATCGACGCCCAGGAGGACATCCAGGCCAAGGTGCAGTCCGAGCTGGGGGAGCGTCAGCGGGAAATGCTGCTGAGGGAGCAGCTCAAGCAGATCCAGAAGGAGCTGGGAGAGGAGGAGGAGCGCGACGACCTGGAGGAGCTGAAGAACCGCATCGAGGCGCTGGAGCTCACCGAGGACCAGCGCTCGGAGGTCGACCGCGAGCTGCACCGCCTGGAGCGCACGAGCCCCCAGTCCGCCGAGTACCAGGTGATCCGGACCTTCCTCGAGTGGGTCACCGAGCTACCCTGGTCCGTGCGCACCGAGGACAAGATCGACCTCAACCGCGCCGAGACGATTCTCGACGAGGACCACTACGGTCTCGAGGACGTGAAGGATCGCGTCCTCGAATTCCTGGCTGTGCGGAAGCTCCAGCACGAGCGTCGCGAGGAGGACGAGGCGGCCGAAGCCGGGGCCGAGGGGGAGCCCGGCCCCGGAGAGCAGGTCTCCGGGGAGGAGGCACCCGGAGAGGAAGCCCCCGGGGACGAGACCGATGGGGAGGGCCCTGCAGACGAGGGGGCGGAGGAGGACGGCGGACCGGACGAGGCGGGGGCACCGAAGGGAGAGGACTCGGAGGACGCGCCCTCCGACGACCCGTCGGTCCCCAGGCCGAACCTGCCCGACGAGCTGCCCGGGAACCTGGACGACCGGGTCGGCCGCGGTCCGATCCTCCTCTTCACCGGCCCCCCGGGGACGGGGAAGACGTCCATCGCCCAGTCCATCGCCCGCTCCCTGGGCCGTAAGTACGTGCGCATCTCGCTCGGAGGCGCCCGGGACGAGGCGGACATCCGTGGACACCGGCGCACCTACGTGGGCGCCATGCCGGGACGGATCATCCAGGGCATGCGCCAGGCCAAGAGCAAGAACCCCGTGTTCCTGCTCGACGAGGTCGACAAGCTGGGCGTCTCCTTCCAGGGCGATCCCAGCTCGGCCCTCCTCGAGGTGCTCGATCCGGCGCAGAACTCGTCGTTCGTGGACCACTACCTGGGGATTCCGTTCGACCTTTCGGAGGTGCTCTTCATCTGCACCGCCAACTGGATCGACAGGATTCCCGCTCCCCTCCTCGACCGCATGGAGCGCGTCGACTTCCCGGGCTACACGGAGGAGGAGAAGCTCCAGATCGCGCGTCAGTACCTGCTGCCCCGCCAGCTCCGCGAGAACGGGCTGCGCGAGGAGGAGCTGGACGTGACCGACGAGGCGATCGGGTCCGTCATCTCGAAGTACACCCGGGAGGCCGGCGTCCGGCAGCTCGAGCGGGAGCTCGGCAAGCTGGCCCGGAAGGTCGCCAGGAAGATCGCAGCCGGGGCCGTGGACCGGATGACGCTGGACCCGGACGGGGTGCGAGACCTCCTGGGTCGCCCCCGGGCGCACCCCGAGCAGATGGCGCCGGAGGACATGGTGGGGGTCGCCACGGGCATGTTCTATACGCCCATGGGCGGCGACATCATGTTCGTCGAGGCGAGCGTCATGCCCGGCGAGGGCTCCAGCCTGGTCCTGACCGGCCAGCTCGGCGACGTCATGAAGGAGTCGGGGCGCGCCGCGCTGACCTACGCCAAGTCGAACTACGAGCGGCTGGGCATCCCCCAGGACGCCTTCAAGGGGAAGGAGGTCCACATCCACGTGCCCGCCGGTGCGGTGCCCAAGGACGGTCCGTCCGCGGGTATCACCATGGCGACCGCCCTGGTGTCGGCGCTGTGTGGCAAGAAGGTGCGCAGGGACGTGGCCATGACCGGCGAGCTCACGCTCACGGGTCGCGTGCTGCCCATCGGTGGCGTGAAGGAGAAGCTCCTGGGGGCGGTGCGGGCCGGCATCCGCGAGATCATCATCCCCGCGGAGAACGAGGCCCACCTCGACGATCTGCCCGACGACGTCCGCCAGACGCTCCAGATCCACCTGGTCGAGGATCTCGACGAGGTGGTGGCCATCGCCATGGTGGACGGCGGGCCCAAGAAGAGCCGGCGGAAGAGCCGTAAGCGCAAGCAGGAAGAGGAGTCGGTCGAGAAAGAGGTGGAGGTGGGCACCTGACCACCGGGGTCGGGAGGACCCTCCGCTGGATCGAGGGCGTCCTGGACGCTCTCGAGGTCCGGCGTCAATACGTCGGGGGGCTGGCGGCCCGGGCCCACGGAGCGACCCGGCCCCTCGTCGACATCGACCTCTACGTGCCGGACCCGGCGGTGCACGAGGTGGCGGAGGCCGTCACCCCGTATCTCGTCCGCTCCCCGGTCCCCTACCAGGATGACGACTGGGACCTGGTCTTCCTGCGGGCCGAGTACGAGGGACAGGCGGTCGAGGTCGCCGGGGCGGACTCGGCCCGCTACCGCGACCACCGGAGCGGCGAGTGGATCGGAGCCGACGTCGACTGGGACGCCGGGGTGCGGCGGGTGGTCGAGGGCGTCGGGGTACCCGTGATGCCGGTGGAGCAGCTGAAGCGGTACAAGCGGGCCCTCGGACGGGAGGTCGACCGCTGGGACCTGGCCGAGCTCCGCGGAGACCCGGGCGAACGCCGGAGCTGATCCGGCGCGGTCACACCACGGCGATGGAGCCGCTGCGGCCCGCCACCACCTCGCCCACGACGGCGGCCACGGGCGCCCTGCCGGCCAGGGCCTCCAGGAGCCTCCCGACCCGCTCGGGCGGCGTCGCCATGAGGAGCCCGCCCGACGTCTGGGCGTCGGCCAGCAGCGTCCGTACCGCGTCGGAGACCGACGCGTCGAAGAGCACGTCCTCCATGAGGTCCGCGAGGTTCCGGGTCGTCCCGCCGGGGACGTGTCCCGCCGCGGCGAGCTCCACGGCTCCCTCGAGGAGCGGCACGTCGGCGGCCCGCACCTCGGCCCGGGCGTCCGAGGCGCGCAGCAGGTTGCGCAGGTGTCCGAGCAGACCGTAGCCGGTCACGTCCGTCGCCGCGCGCACCCCCACCTCGACCATCGCTTCCGCGGCACCCCGGTTCAGGGTCGTCATCGTCTCGACGGCGCGGTCACGGGCGGCGGTGGACGCCGCTCCCGCCTTGATCGCCGTGGCGATCACACCGGTTCCCAGGGGCTTGGTCAGGACGAGCACGTCGCCCGGACGGGCGCCCGAAGTGCGCACCATCCGGTCCGGATGGACCTCGCCGACGACCACGAGGCCGAGCTTGGGCTCGGGATCGTCGATCGAATGTCCGCCCAGGATCGGAATCCCCGCCTCCCGGCACGTCTCGCCCGTTCCCCGCACCATCTCCTCCAGCAAGCCGTCCCCCAGGTGCTTCCTCGGGAAGCCCACCAGGTTCAGGGCGAAGAGGGGCCGCCCCCCCATGGCGTACACGTCCGAGAGGGCGTTGGCCGCGGCGATACGCCCGAAGTCCCGGGGCTCGTCCACGATGGGCGTGAAGAAGTCCGTCGTGACCACCAACGCCCGGTCGGGGGCGAGCCGGTACACGGCCGCGTCGTCGCCGGTGGACGCGTCCACCAGGGCGCGGGGGTCGTCGACGGGCAGCAGGTGACGCAGGACCTGCGTCAGCTCGGTCATGCCGAGCTTGCACGCTCACCCGGCGCCATGGGTGAGCTGGGTCAGGCGCGTCCGGGGCCGCTCGTCCCTGGGTCCCACCCCGGGGGGCGGTCGGCCGGCGGAGGGCCCGCTCACGCGACCGACGTCCCCGGACGGGACGACCGGACCGGGTCTCGCGGAAACCGGCTCACGGCGTCCCCGGGGTAGAAGGCCGCCCCGGCGGTGGGGTGGGCCGTGGGTGCAAACCAGCCCGATCGGCGGGTTCGAGGGTGGACGCGGCGAGGAAGGCGCCGCAGCCGAGGCCGGCGGAAACCAGCAGCAGGACGGGTGTACGCATGGGCCCTCGCGGGTTCGAAGGTGCCGGGCTCGGATGCCAATGTACCGGCGAGCCCGACGCGGGGGAAACAGGATCGGCGCCCGCCGGCAGCTCCACCGCCACCTGCAGGGGGACGACAGGCATGACCGCACCCGTGCGCTCCGCTCGCCAGCTCTTCGCCGACGAGGTTCGCCGGCCCGAGCCGGAGATGGACCTGGCGCGCTGCGCGTTGCTGGTGGCGAAGGAGCAGTACCCCCAGATCGCGGTGGACCAGTACCTGATGCGCCTGGACGCCCTGGCCGAGGAGGTGAAGGACCGGCTGGACCAGGAGTCGGCGCCCTTGCTGGTGCTCCAGGAGGTGCTGGCCACCCTGTACGAGCGCCACGGCTTCCGGGGGAACCGGGACGCCTACTACGACCCGCGCAACTCGTTCCTCAACGACGTCCTGGACCGCGAGACGGGGATCCCGCTGACCCTGGGCATCGTTCTCCTGGAGGTGGCCTGGCGTCTCGACCTCCCCATGGAGGGCGTCAACTTCCCCCACCACTTCCTCGTGCGCTTCCGTGGAGACGCCGTCGACCTCCTCGTGGACCCCTTCGACGGGGGGCGCACGCGCTTCCAGGACGAGGCGCAGGATCTCCTCGACCGTTTCTACGGCGGGATGGTACGCGTCCGGGACTCGTTCCTGGAGCGGGCCGGGCGCCGGGACATGCTGGTCCGCCTGCTGAACAACCTCAAGGGCATCTGGATGAACGTCCGGGACGACGAGCGGGCGCTCGCGGCCGTCGAGCGTCTGCTGTTGCTCCGTCCCGACGCGCCGGAGGAGCACCGGACCGGGGGCCTCCTCCTGGCCCGGCTGGGCCGTCCCGAGGAGGCCGTGGAGCACCTCGAGAGCTACCTGGAGGCGCGGCCCGACGCCCGGGACGCCGACCGCATGCGACGCCTCGTCGACCGGCTGCGTGCGGGCGACGAGGTCTCGGTGGATCTCCGGGGCCCGGCGGCTCGCTCCCGTGGGGACGGAGGGGAGGACGACGGAGAGCCTTCGGGGCCGGACGCCGTGGAGGGCGGATGACGGACGGCGGTGGCGGCTACCGGGCCGCGCTGGAGGGCGTCGCCGTGCTCGATCGGTCGGCCCGGGGCAGGCTCCGGGTCGGGGGGCGCGCTCCCGTCCAGATGCTGGGAGGCATCCTCACGTCCTCCATGCCCGGGCCCGAGACGCCCGTGGAGCCGGGGGTCCGGACCGGACGCGCCTTCTACTCGGCTCTCCTCACCCCGAAAGGCCGGATGGTGAGCGACCTGCGGGTCTTCAGGGTCGACGAGGCGGCGGGCGACGACCCTCCCGCGGGCGCCGGGGCCTCTCCCGGGACGATCACCCGCGGGCCCGCGGTGGCGCCGGGCCGGGGTGGGGGGAGCGAAGAGCTCCTGCTCGACGTCCCCCGGGGCGGCGTGGACGGCACGCTGGCGCACTTCCGTCGCTTCCTCCCCCCGCGCTTCGCCACGGTGGAGGACGTCTCGGACGAGGCCGGGATGGTGACGGTTCTCGGGCCGGAGGCCGCGGCGCGGCTGTCCCTGCACGGCCTCGGGCTCCGGGTCGACCCGGAGGTCCTGGAGGCGCTGGAGGAGGGCGAGTACCGGGCGGTGGAGACCGGCGGCGGGACGTTCCTCCGGGTCGTGGCCACCGCCGACGTGGCGGCGCCCGCCTTCGACGTGCTCGCCGACCGCGCCACCGCGGACGGGATCCGGAGGGCGTTGCTGGAGGCGGGGACCGAGGAGCTCTCCGGCCAGGTGTGGGAGGCCCTTCGCGTCGAGGCGGGTCGGCCGGCCTGGGGCGTCGACATGGACGAGGAGACGATCCCCGTCGAGGCCGGGATCGGCGAGCGGGCCATCGACCACGGGAAGGGCTGCTACACCGGGCAGGAGGTGATCGTCCGGATCCGCGACCGGGGGCACGTGAACCGCTCGCTGCGGGGGCTCCGCCTCCCCCCGGGTCCCCTTCCGTCGCCCGGGACCGTCCTCCATGCCCCCGACGTCCGCGGCGAGCGCGCCGCCGGCGCGATCACCTCCGCGGTGGACTCGCCGCGGATGGGACCCGTGGCGCTGGCCTACGTGCGGCGCGAGGTGACCCCCCCCGGACCGGTCCGTCTCGGGTCGTCGGACGGCCCCGAAGCAACGGTGGTCGATCTGGACGGAGGGCGTTGGGGACCCGAGGGGACCGCGGGCTGACGCGCCTTCTCCCGGGACGGCCCGGGTCGCCCCCGGCCGGCCGGGTCGCGGCTACGCCACCCGTGCCTGCAGCGCCCGGACGATCCGGTCGCCGTGCTCCCTGCCGTTCTCGATGAAGATCTTGTTGGCGTCGTTGCCCGCCGCCAGCACCCCGGCCACGTATACGCCCGGGGTGTCGGTCTCCATGGTCTCGGGGTCGTGGGAGGGGATGCCCGTTTCCGGGTCGATCGAGACGCCTAGCTCCCGAAGCAGCCCGGGGTTCGGCCGCCAGCCCGTCATGGCCAGCACCCAGTCGTTGGGGATCTCGACCGTCCGGCCCGTCTCCTCGTCGCGGAGGATCACCGAGTCCCAGCGGATCTCCTTCACCCGGTGCTTCCAGTAGGCCGGGATCTCGCCCTTCTCGACCCGGTTCCGGATGTCCGGCACGACCCACGGCTTCACCCCGCCGTCGATCCATTCGAGGAAGTGGACGAGCGAGACCCGGGCCCCGTTCCGGAAGAGCTCCAGGGCGGTCTCGACGGCCGAGTTCCCGCCTCCCACCACCAGGACGTCCTGGTCGTGGAAAGGGTACGGCTCCCGGTAGTAGTGCAGCACCTTGGGCAGCTCCTCGCCCGGCACCTCCAGGAAGTTCGGCTCGTGGAAGCCGCCGGTGGCCACGACCACCGAGCGTGCGCCGAACGCCTCCTCCGTCCCGTCCATCTTCCGGGTGTGGACCACGAAGTCGCCCTCGAGCCCCTCGACCGCCAGCACCTCCTGGTACTGACGGACGTCGATGTCCCAGTGCTCGACGACCCGGCGGTAGTACGCCAGCGCTTCCCGCCGCGTGGGCTTCGGTTCGGGGATCGTGAAGGGCACACCGCCGATCTCGAGCTTCTGGGCAGTGCTGAAGAACTCCATGTAGTAGGGGTAGTCCACCAGCGACGCGGTGATGCATCCCTTGTCGAAGAGCGCCGCACGGACGCCGGCCCGGGCGGCCGCGGCTCCCACCGCGATCCCACAGGGCCCGGCGCCGACCACGGCGATGTCCAGCGTCTCCGTCATGGGTCGGATATCTCGGAAGAAGGGGTCTCGTGCGCTGGCTGTGGCACCCGGTCACGAGGGAATCGTTCCGCTCCGGGCCGGCAGCGACCGCGGACGCCGGCGGGGACGGCAGGTCGCCGGTGAGGGGGTACGGACCGCGGCCGCGAGAGTGGCCGGCTCCTAGCGAAAGGCCTCCAGCAGGATCCGGCCCTCGTACTGGTCCGGAATCTCGAAGCCGAGGGCCCACAGCACCGTGGGGGCCACGTCCAGGATCGACGCGTCCGTCGGCTCGGACGGGACGGCGTGGGCGCCCCACAGGACGAGGGGGATCAGGACGTCCTCGTCGGAGCTCGAGCCGTGCTGGTGAGGTCCGTACGCCCCACCCCCGCCGTGGTCCGACGTCACGACCAGCAGGTCCTCCGGGCCCACCTCGGCCACGATCTCGGCCACGGCGGAGTCGGCCGAGAGGACGGCGCGGCGGTACGCCTCGGACTCGAACCCCTGGGCGTGCCCCGCCAGGTCGGGGTCGGGGATGTGGACGAACACCATGCGGACGTCGGGGTCCTCCAGCGTCGCCAGGCTCGCCGAGGCGATGCTCGAGGCCGACGCCTCCACCAGGGTGAGCGAATCCAGGCCGAACGCGAGCCGGCACCGGAGGGCGACCTCGAACGCCGCGAGCGGCCCCTCGCTGCCCATGAACGCCCGCGTCGCGAGCCCTTGCCGGTTCGCGACCCGGAAGAGCGGGTCCAGGGCCGCCATCTCGGCCGTGAAGCCGAGGCTCTCGCCACGGACGCCGTGGGTGTCGGGGGACACTCCCGAGAGCATGGAGAGGTGGGCCGGAACGGTGAAGGACGGAACGACGGTCCGCGCCACGGCCGTGAAGCTCCCCTCCCCGGCCAGGCGGGAGAGCGTCGGG
>JASFUL010000020.1:0-24295 GCA_050050315.1 Gemmatimonadota bacterium | reverse complement strand
CCGCTTCAACCTCCTGATGCTCGGCGGATTCTCGGTGATCGCCCTCCTCCTGGCGGCGGTGGGGATCTACGGTCTCGTCAGCTTCTCGGTGGAACAGCGCGTGGCCGAGCTCGGCATCCGGCGCGCTCTCGGCGGACGGTCGGCGGACCTCCTCGCCATGGTCCTCCGGGAGGGGGCCACGCTCGCCGCCACGGGGGTCGCCCTCGGCGTCGTCGGATCCCTCTTGCTCACCCGGGTGCTGCGGGGGATGCTGTACGGGGTCGAGCCGACGGATCCCGCGACCTTCGGCGCGCTCGCCCTGGCCGTGATGGCGGTGACGCTCCTCGCCGTCCTGCTGCCGGCGCTCCGGGCCGTCCACGTCGATCCCATGAGGGCCCTGCGCTCCGAGTGACCCGGCGGCGTTCCCGGGACGGCGCTATTCCGCCCTGAGCGCCTCCGCCGGGTCGACGCGGGAGGCCCGTCGGGCCGGCAGCCAGGCCGCGACGAGGGCGACGGCCGCCAGGAGGGTCGCCCCGCCGGCGAACACGACCGGGTGCGTCGGCTCCACTCCGAAGAGGAGCCCCTCGAGCACCCGGGTCGTGGCGAGGGCGAGGGCGGTACCGACGGTGAGGCCCACCGCGGTCAGGGCGAGGGAGTCCCGCACGATCTTCCGCCGCACCCGGCCCGGCCGGGCACCCATGGCCATGCGCATGCCGATCTCCCGCGTCCCGCGACTGACGACGTAGGACACCACGCCGTACAGCCCCACGGCGGCCAGGAGCAGGGCGGCCCCCGCGGCGACCTCGAGAAGGAGCGACACGAAGGACGCTCGACCCAGGGAGGCGGTGACCACGTCCTCCAGGGTGCGTGGATTCGCCAACGGCGTCGCCGGATCCACGGCGCGCACCGCCTCGCGTACCGCGGGGAACAGCGTCATGGGGTCCGTCAGATCCGTGCGGATCACCAGCGTCTGAACGCCGGGCCACGAGAACCTGGCGGAGGGGATCGGCCGGATCGGGTAGTGCACCACCACGGCGGGCTCGTCCTGCAGGGAGCTCCCCTGCACGTCCCCCACCACGCCGACCACCCGGTAGAACGGTCCGGACGTCATGCCGCTGGGAGCGATCCCGCGACCGAGGGGGTCCTCTCCGGGCCAGAAGCGCTCCGCGTACGCCCGACTCACGACCGCGACCCCGCGGCCGGGGGCGTCGTCGTCGGCGTCGGTGAAGCCTCGGCCCTGCAGCACCGGGATCCCCATCGCCTCGAAGTAGCCGGGCGTGGTGAGCTGCTGGCCGGCGCAGGTGGTCATCTCCGCCGCTTCGAGCCGCTGGCCCGTTTCGCGGGTGGGGGGGCGCTCCGGGGGGCCTCCGGACCCGGCTGAGGGGGGGTTACGACAGTTTATCCGCAATTCGGAGGGGCGGGTGGGGAATCTCCCGACACGAGGGCGTCGCCATTTCCCACCGGGACCAGCCTCGATCCCCCGACAGCACTCGGCCTCACGGTGCGCGACATTGCATACCGACGGATGGCGGACCTGGAGTCCGGCGTCCGCCGCCAACTCCTACGCTGGGGAGGGCTACAGAATGTCGATGCAGCTCGAGACTCTCGGGCCGGAGAAGCAGTCCGGCCCGAACGGCTCCGATGTGCGGGTCGTCCGCACCTCGGATCACTCCGTCGAGGTCGTCTCCGATTCGGGCGAGGGCGCCCAGAAGTGCGGGCAGATCTTCGGCGCCGTCTCCGCCAAGATGGGCAACGGCGTCTGGACGGTGGAGATCATCCCCGCCGAGGTGGAGCCTCCGCCACGGAATCCCGCCGGCGCTTCCGGCATCCGGATCCGGCTCGGCGACCGGCCGGTCACCAACTGGGGTGACGAGACGGATCTCGTCGTCGCGTTCAACGAGCAGGCGCTCCTGGGCCGTCACCGCCTCAACGCGCTGGCCGAGGGAGCGACCGTCCTGCTCGAGAACATGTGGGCCACCCATCCCGACGAGCGCATCCAGGACGAGTGGAAGGCCGCCATGGAGGAGCTCGAGGAAGGCGGCTACCGCGTCATCGGGGTCCCGATGGAAGAGCAGTGCCTGACCGTGGTCGAGAACCCGCGGAAGGGCAAGAACATGTTCGCCCTCGGGTTGCTCGCCTGGATCTTCGACCGCGACGTGGAGCGCATCAAGGAGCAGATCTGGCACGCGTTCCGGCACAAGAAGAACGTCCAGGAGATCTACGACAAGAACGAGCAGCTCCTCGACCTGGGCTACGCGTGGGCCGCCGACAACATCGACTTCCGGGTCCTCGTCCCGACGATGGAGACCGACGAGGACATGGTGGTCATGAACGGCAACGAGGCCACCGCCATGGGGGCCATCGCGGCGGGTATGGAGCTCGCCGCGATGTACCCGATCACTCCCGCGACCTCGGTCTCGCACCACCTGGGCGAGGTGTTCGAGAAGTTCGGCGGGGTGCTGCACCAGGCGGAGGACGAGATCGCGGCGGCCGGGGTGGCGATCGGCGCGTCGTACGCCGGTCGCACGGCCTTCACGATCACGTCGGGTCCGGGGCTGGCCCTCAAGACCGAGTTCATCGGTCTGGCGGTGATGACCGAGATCCCCCTCGTGCTGGTCGACGTCCAGCGGGGCGGGCCCAGCACCGGGCTGCCGACCAAGGTGGAGCAGTCGGACCTGCTGGCCGCGATCTTCGGGCAGCCCGGCGACGCGCCCAAGATCGTGCTCGCGCCGGCCACCATCGAGGAGTGCTTCACCTCCATGGTGACCGCCCGGCGACTCGCCGAGGCGTTCCGCGCCGTGGTGGTCGTGCTGACGGACGCCAACCTCGCCACGGGCGTGGCGCCCTTCCGGCGTCCCGTCCCACGGCCCGAGTGGCAGGCCCGTCCGCCGGACCTCAGCCCCGTGCCCGAGGGGCTGCGTCCGTACGACTGGAGCCACGGCACCGGGCTCTCGAAGCGCTTCGTGCCCGGGATGCCGGGCGGCATGCACACGGTCACCGGCCTCGCCCACGACGAGGCGAGCAAGGTCGCGTACGACTCGGCGATCGTGCAGCGTTCCCACGCCGCCCGCAGCCGGAAGCTCCTGGCCTTCCAGCAGACGCTCGAGACGCCCGAGCTCCACGGGTCCGACGAGGGCGATCTGCTGGTGGTGGGCTGGGGCAGCACCCGCGGGGCCATCGAGGAGGCGGTCGACCGGATGCGGAAGGAGGGCGTGAGCGTCTCCTCCACCCACCTCCACTTCCTGTCGCCGCTGCCGCCCGGGCTCAAGGAGATGTTCCAGCGGTTCGACAAGGTGATGACGATCGAGATCAACTACTCGGACCAGCTCGGCGACCCGTGGGTCACCGCCGAGAACCGGCGTCCGGGCCAGCTCGCGTGGCTGCTGCGGGCGCAGACGCTGGTGGACGTGGACTGCTGGACCCGCGTCCTCGGCGAGCCGCTCCGTCCGCGCGCTATCGCCCGGGCGATCCGGGAGAACATGCCGAAGCAGGCGGCGCCGCTGGCCGCGGCGCGGAGCGACGGCGCATCCGCGGGAACGAAGGGGGACCGATGAGCAATCCGTTCGTGATCGACGACGCGCCGAGCTTCGGAGGCGGCTGCTCGCTGATGGGGCTGGGACGCGAGGACGACCGGCTCTTCACCATGGAGGACTACGAGGGGCCGGTGGCCCGGTGGTGCTCCGGCTGCGGGGACCACTCGGTCCTGACGGCGGTCCAGAAGCTCCTCGTGGGCGAGCAGCTCAAGCCGGAGACCACCGTCTTCGTGAGCGGGATCGGCTGCTCCAGCCGCTTCCCCCACTACGTGAAGACGTACGGCTTCCACGGGATCCACGGCCGGGCCCTCCCGCTGTCGACGGGGGTGAAGCTGTCGCGGCCGGACCTGGACGTCTTCGTCGTGATGGGGGACGGCGACTGCGTCTCCATCGGCGCGGGGCACTGGATCCACGCCACGCGCTACAACGTGGACATGGTGGCCCTCCTGCTGGACAACAACATCTACGGTCTGACGAAGAAGCAGACGTCGCCGACCACGCCGCAGGGCTACGGCTCCAACACCCAGCCCCGCGGCAGCTACCTACCGGCGATGAACCCCCTGGAGGCCACGCTCGGGGTGACCAACGCCTCGTTCGTGGCCCAGACCGCCGAGTGGCTCCCGGCCCATCTGTACGCGACGCTCGAGGCGGCCTACCGCCACCGGGGCTTCTCCTTCGTCCGGATCCTCCAGCGGTGCCCCCACTTCACCCCCGACATGTACGGGGACGCGGTGAAGGACCCGTCCCGGGTGGAGCTCCTGGTCCACGACGACGGCATCCAGGTGCCCCAGCTCGAGAAGATGTTCGAGCACAAGCTGCCCCACGACCCTGGGGACCTCGACCGTGCCCGCACGCTGGCCGAGCCCATGGACGTCATCCGCATCGGGCTCTTCTACCACAACGAGAGTCGTCCCCGCTACGAGGAGACGCGGCACCTTCCCCGGCATGGTGCCGGCGAGAAGATCGCCCTCCTGCAGGAGGAGTTCGACCGCTATGCCGTCTGACACCGCAGTTTCCGACCCCGTGGTCGAGGCGCTGGCCGGCCCGCGGGACGAGTTCCGCTCCGCGGTGGTGTCCTCCGCCGAGGAGCTACGGGGGATGCTGAGCGACGCCGGGTCGTCGGACGACGAGCGGGCGGACTTCCTGGCCGCCGAGCTGGGGCCGTTCGCCGCCGGCCGGATCGACGCGGGCCGCCTGGCCACCCTGCTCTCCGAGAAGGAGACCCTCCCTCCGCATGCGCTGGACACCGTCCGGCGCGCCGTCGAGACGCTGGAGGAGATCGTCGAGGGCGACGGGATCGCCCCCGTCCTGGTCGAGGTGCCGCCGGACGGCGACCTCCGGGACGCCGTGCGCGACGCGCTGACCCGGGCTGGACGCGTGTTCGGCGTGGCCCGGGCCGCCGACCTGGCGCGGACCGGATCGTACCGGGCCGACGACCACGCGGGGCTGTTCGAGGGGCTCCCGTTCCGCTCCTGGACCACCGGCGAGCGCGGGCTGGCGCCCCCGGTGATCGTACGCGTGCGGGGCGAGGACCTCCGGCCGGCCGGGCTGGCGGACTTCCTGGACGGCGGGCTCAAGATCGTGCTCCGGGTCCAGGGCGACGCGCCGCCCGCGTCCCTGGCCCGCCTGGTCACTCCCGCGGTGATGGTCGTCCAGGCCACCGCCGCCGAGGAGCTGTCCCCCCTCGCCGGCTTCCCGGGCCCGGCGGTGGCCGCCCTCTTCGAGGGGGCGCCGGGCTCCGACGGCGGAGCCGACGGGGTCGTACGCTACACCCACGACCCACGGCGAGGCGTGTTCCCGTGGAAGAGGATCGAGTTGAAGGAGGAGCTGGAGACGCTCCGGAAGATCCTCGAGGAGCGCAGGTGGAAGAGAAGGAGCTGGAAGGAGGACCTGGAGCATCTGATCATGCTGGCCACGCCGCCCCAGGGGAGCGGAGAGACCGCAGGGGTGAGCGCTTCGGAGGAGACCCCCGAACCGGTGACCGGAGCCGACCGCCTCGCGGCGTGGCTCCTCGCCCGGACCGACCTGGACGAGGACTAGGGGAACGATGCTGGCTCCGGACGCCATCGCCGGTTCCGTCGCGATCCTGGGCGGCGTGGGCCTCACCTTCGGGGCCCTGATCGCCCTCGCCAACGCGCGTCTCAAGGTGTGGGAAGACCCCCGGATCGACGCCGTGGACGACCTGCTGCCCGGCGCCAACTGCGGGGCATGCGGCTTCGCGGGATGCCGGGCGTTCGCCGAGGCGGTCATCAAGGGCGAGACGCCGCCCGCCACCTGCACCGTCATGAGCGAGGGCGAGCGGGAGGACGTGGCCGTGCTCCTGGGCATCGACGCGGGCCAGGCCGACAAGCGCGTGGCCCGGCTGCTCTGCGCGGGGACGGCCCCCGTCGCCCCGTGGCAGGCGGACTACGTCGGCATCGAGAGCTGCGCCGCCGCCGAGGCGGTGAGTGGGGGTGGGAAGGGGTGTCCCTGGGGCTGCCTGGGCCTCGGCGACTGCTCCGTCGCGTGCGACTTCGAGGCCATCGTCATGAGCCCCCTCGGGCTGCCGGTGGTGGACCCCGAGCTGTGCACGGCCTGCGGCGACTGCGTCGACGCGTGCCCCCTCGACCTCTTCACCATCATGCCGCTGGACCATCACCTGATCGTCCAGTGCAGGAACCTGCTGGAGGGCGACGACGCGGAGGCCGTCTGCGCCGTCGCCTGCAATGCGTGCAAGCGGTGCGTGCAGGACGCGGCGCCGGGCCTCATCGAGATGGTGAACGGCCTGGCGATCATCGACTACGACCGGATCGAGCTGGAGAACCCGAAGGCCGTGGAGCGGTGCCCCACCGGGGCCATCGTCTGGCTGGAGGGTCGGCAGTTTCCGACCCTGCTGGGTGAACGCGGTGTCGCGTCCGAAGCGGACGCGAATGCGCCGGCCGCCCTGGCGACAACGGGAGCCTGAGGAATGAGCACGGATACGAGGACGAAGCCTGGAATCGAGACGGAGCGCGACGTGCGCTTCCCGGGAATCCCGGTGGCCACCGACGGTTCCGAGGCGGTGGTGCACGCCGAGACGTTGGCTTCCGAGGCCGCCGGTGCGTACCCCATCACGCCGTCGACCCAGATGGGTGAGGGATGGGCACAGGCCGTGGCGGCGGGAAAGACCAACGCGTTTGGCAGACGCCTGATCTTCTTCGAGCCCGAGGGCGAGCACGCCGCGGCCGGCGTCACCGCCGGCATGAGCATGGTGGGCCTCCGCTCGACCAACTTCTCGAGCGGCCAGGGCATCGCGTACATGCACGAGTCGCTGTACGCGGCGGCCGGCAAGCGCCTCACCTACGTCCTGAACGTGGCGGCCCGGGCGATGACCAAGCACGCCCTCAACGTCCACGCGGGGCACGACGACTACCACGCGGTCGACGACTCGGGCTTCTTCCAGCTCTTCAGCAAGGACGTTCAGGAGATCGCCGACTTCACGCTGATCGCGCACCGGATCGCGGAGCTGAGCCTGAACCCGGGCCTCAGCGCCCAGGACGGCTTCCTGACGAGCCACGTCATCGAGACGGTCAACCTGCCCGAGCCCGAGCTGGTGCGGGAGTACCTGGGTGATCCCTCCGACCTGATCGACTGCCCGACTCCGGCCCAGCGGCTCGTGTTCGGTGAGCAGCGGCGGCGGATCCCCGAGCTGTTCGACCTGGACTACCCGGCCATGCTGGGCTCCGTCCAGAACCAGGACTCCTACGCCCAGGGGGTCGCCGCCCAGCGGCCCTTCTACTTCGACCACGTGCGGGCGCTGGCCGACCAGGCGTTCGAGGAGTACGCCGCGCTGACGGGCCGGCGCTACGGGCGGGTGCAGGCCTACCGGATGGACGACGCCGACTGGGTGCTCGTCGGACAGGGCTCGGTCGTGCCGAACGCCGAGGCGGTCGCCGACTACCTCCGCCAGCACGAGGGCCTGAAGGTCGGTGTGCTGAACGTCAGCATGTTCCGGCCGTTCCCCGCCGACCTGGTCACGCGGCATCTCCGGGGCAAGAAGGGCGTGACGGTCCTGGAGCGGCTCGATCAGCCCCTCTCCGTGGACGCGCCGCTCCTGCGGGAGATCCGTGCGGCCATGGGGCAGGGCGTCGAGAATCACCGCCACGCGAAGCCCGCCAAGAAGCGCCGTCTCACCATGGCCGGGGCGGACCAGACCTCGGATCTGCCGTACCCCGGCCTGGCCCTCGTGCACCCCGACGAGGTGCCCGACTTCTACTCGGCCGGATTCGGCTTCGGAAGCCGTGACCTCCAGCCCGGCGACCTGGTGGCCGCCACGCACAACATGCTGCCGGACCCGGAGGGTGGCCGACGGAACCGCCGGCAGTTCTACCTCGGTGTCGAGTTCGTGCGGAAGAACACCCGCCTGCCCAAGCTCCAGATCTGGCAGGAGCAGCTCGAGGACGCGTACCCCGACATCGCGGAGCGGGCGCTCGAGTCGGCGGGAAACTTCAACCTCCTGCCCGCCGACACGGTGAGCCTCCGGATCCACTCGGTGGGAGGCTGGGGCGCCATCACGACCGGCAAGAACCTCGGGCTGACCGCGTTCGAGCTGTTCGGGCTGAACGTGAAGGCGAACCCGAAGTACGGGTCGGAGAAGAAGGGCCAGCCGACGACCTTCTACGCGACCCTGTCCCGGGACAAGGTACGGCTCAACTCCGAGCTGAAGCACGTGACCGTCGTGTTGAGCCCCGACGGCAACGTCTTCCGGCACTCCAACCCCCTCGCCGGGCTGGAGCCGGGCGGCGTCTTCATCATCCAGAGCGAGCAGGAGCCCGAGAAGGTCTGGGAGGACCTCCCCGACTTCGCCCGGCGGACGATCCTCGAGAAGCGCATCAAGGTGTTCGCCCTCGACGGCTTCGCCATCGCGAGCGAGGAGGCCACGGACCCGGAGCTCCGCTACCGCATGCAGGGGGCCGCCTTCATGGGTGCCTTCTTCCGCGGTGCGCCCCTCCTCGAGCGGGAGGGGATGAGCGAGGCGGACCTCTTCGACGGCATCCGCGACCGGCTGCAGGCGAAGTTCGGCTCCAAGGGCCAGCAGGTCGTCGAGGACAACTTCCGGGTGATCCATCGCGGATACTCGGAGGTGCGCGAGGTGCCCACCGGCGCCGAGGTCGGGGCCGAGGCCGCGGGCGAGGCCCCGGGCGGGCACATGCCCACCATCATGCAGTCGCCCGACGCCGCCCAAGGCATCGGGGACCCGGGCCGCTTCTTCGAGCAGGTGTGCAGCATCTGCGCGGTGGGCCAGGACGGGATCGCCGATCCCTTCGCCGCCATCAGCGCCATGCCTGCCGCCACCAGCGCGGTCCGGGACATGACGAACATCCGCTTCGAGGTCCCCAGCTTCGTCCCCGAGAAGTGCACGGGGTGCAGCCAGTGCTGGGTGCAGTGCCCCGACGCGGCGATCCCCGGGCTCGTGAACACGGTCGAGGACGTCCTCGATCACGCGATCCGCTACACCGCGGACGGCCACCCCAACGTGCGGCTCCAGCAGGTGCAGAAGCACCTGGCGAAGGAGACCCGCAAGGTCCTCGAGGCGGTCGAGTTCAAGACGTTCGGCGACGCCTTCAAGACGGCGTACGGCAACCTGGTCGAGCGGCTGGGTTGGGACGCCGAGAAGCGGAACGAGCTCGACGCCGAGTTCACCCGGGTCTACTCCCTCGTGGCCGACTTCCCCTTCGCGAAGACGGTGCCCTTCTGGGACGTCCCGGAGCGGAAGGAGAAGGGCTCGGGGGGGCTGCTCTCCATCACCATCAGCCCCGAGGCGTGCAAGGGGTGCAACATCTGCGTGGACGTCTGCCCCGAGGACGCGCTCGTGACCGTCCGCCAGGACGAGGAGGTCGTCGACCTGCTCCGCCGGAACTGGAAGTTCTGGGAGGAGCTGCCCGACACCGGCGACCGGTACGTGAACATCCGCGACCTGGACGAGGGGATCGGCGTGCTCTCCTCGCTCCTGCTCCGGAAGGACAACTACCGCTCCATGGCGGGCGGCGACGGGGCGTGCATGGGGTGCGGCGAGAAGACCGCGGTGCACCTGGTGACCTCGACCATCGAGGCGCTCATGCAGCCGCGGGTGAAGGCGTTCGTCGGGCGGCTCGACGACCTCGTCGCCGAGCTCGAGCGACAGGAGCGCGACATCGTGGCCTCCCGGACGGACGTCGAGGCGGCGGCCGACGCCGAGGACGCGGTGGCCGTGGAGCTCGCCGGGGAGGACCGGGAGCGGATCCGGACGCTGGAGCGGGCGCGCAAGGAGCTCCAGGACCTGAGGTGGCGCTACACGGTCGGACCGAGCGGCAAGGGCCGGGCGCCCATGGGGATCTCCAACTCCACCGGATGCAGCTCGGTGTGGGGGAGCACCTATCCGTACAACCCCTACCCCTTCCCCTGGGTCAACCACCTCTTCCAGGACGCCCCGTCGATCGCCATCGGGATCTTCGAGGGACACATGCGGAAGATGGCGGACGCCTTCACCGCGGTCCGCCGCGCCGAGAAGCTGGTGGACGGCTCGTACGACGCCGAGTCCGACGAGGCGTTCTTCCAGGCGTTCGACTGGCAGCAGTTCAACGACGAGGAGTTCAAGCTCTGCCCGCCGATCCTGAGCATCGGGGGGGACGGAGCGATGCTCGACATCGGCTTCCAGAACCTCTCCCGGCTGATGGCCTCGGGTAAGCCGATCCGGGTGCTCGTGCTGGACACGCAGGTCTACTCCAACACGGGCGGACAGGCGTGCACCTCGGGGTTCACGGGCCAGGTCGCGGATATGAGCGCCTGGGGCAAGGCGCAGCACGGCAAGACGGAGGTGCGCAAGGAGCTCGGCTTCATCGCCCTGGCGCACCGGGGCGTCTTCGTCCACCAGACCAGCCAGGCGCTGGCCAGCCACCTGATCGAGGGAGTCATCAAGGGGCTCAACTCCCGCCGTCCGGCCGTGTTCAACGTCTACACCCCGTGCCCGGTGGAGCACGGCCTGGCGGACGACTGGGCGCCGACGGCGGCCAAGTACGCCCTCGAGGCCCGGGCCTTCCCCTTCTTCACGTACGATCCCGACGGCGGCGAGAGCCTCTCGGAGTGCCTCAACCTCGACGGCAACCCCGACGTCGACTCCACCTGGCCGACCTACGAGCTGACGTACGAGGACGAGAACGGCGACCGGGCCACCCTCGAGGTGCCCATGACCATCGCGGACTGGGCGGCCACCGAGACGCGCTTCCGGAAGCACTTCAAGCGGATCGCCCCCGACGCGTGGAGCGAAGACCAGGTCCCGTTCGACGAGTTCGTCGAGATGGACGCCGAGGAGCGCGAGGGCCGTAAGCCCTTCATCCACGTGGTCGAGCACGACGGGAAGCTGGGACGGCTCTCGGTATCCAAGGAGATGGTCGTCCTGGCCGAGGAGCGGTTGCACTTCTGGCACCAGCTCCGCGAGATGGCCGGCCTGGACGTGCCGGCGCGGGCCAGGGGACTCGTGGTGCGAGAGCTCGAGAAGGAGTTCGAGTCGAAGATGGCCCGCCTCCACACCGAGTACGAGGAGAAGGTCAACGAGCTCAAGTCCCGCTATCCGCGGGTGGTCGCGCGCCGGATGGCGGAGGGGCTCATGCGCTTCGGCGGCGACCGGACGATCTCGGACCTGCTGAAGGAGGCCGAGTCGCTGCCGGGCCTCGACCCGGTCGGGCCGGAGGACCTGCTGGACCTGGCGCCGGGCTCGGGGCCGGGCGGCAACGGGGGCGGAACGGCCACGGCGGCCCCGCCGGCTCCGGCGAAGGAGGCCCAGGAGGCCCCCGCGGCCGAGGCCGAGGCGGCGCCCGCCGTCGCGGAGGAAGAGGACGACGAGCTGCGCATGGAGCCGTACATCGACACGCCCATGTGCACGTCCTGCAACGACTGCCTCAACATCAACGGGCAGATGTTCGCCTACGACGAGAACAAGCAGGCGTACATCAAGGACCCCAGGGCCGGGACCTTCGCCCAGCTGGTGCAGGCGGCCGAGAAGTGTCCGGCCGCCATCATCCACCCGGGTGACCCGCTCGACAAGAACGAGCCCGACCTGGAGAAGTGGGTGAAGCGCGCCGAGCCGTTCAACTGAGTCACACGGGAACCATGGCCTCCCTGCTCTCGTCGCTGCGGACCGGTCTCCTCGGAGGAGGCTTCCGCCACGGGGTGCACCCCCCGGAGTCGAAGGATCTGACGTCCGGCGTGCCCATCCGGCGGACGCCGTTCCCGGACGAGATCGTCCTGCCGCTCAGCCAGAACGCGGGCGCTCCCGCCCGCTGCCTGGTGCGGCCGGGCGACCGCGTGGAGCGGGGGGACAAGATCGGCGAGGCCCAGGGCTTCGTCTCGGTCCCGATCCACGCGTCCGCCGCCGGCGTGGTGAAGGCGGTCGAGCTCCGGCCCCACCCCTCCGGGAAGCTCTCCGAGGCCGTGGTGATCGAAGTGGACCGCGACTCCCCGCAGCTGCCCCGGCCCCGCCTGGTCCCGAGGTGGGAGGATCTGGACCCGGACGGAGTGCGGGCGGCGGTGAAGGAGGCCGGCGTCGTGGGGCTCGGAGGCGCCGCGTTCCCCACCCACGTGAAGCTCACGCCGCAGAAGGACCACCCGGTCGAGCTCCTGCTGATCAACGGCGCCGAGTGCGAGCCGTACCTGACGGCGGACCACCGGGTGATGGTGGAGTACCCCGAGCGCGTCCACTTCGGCATCCGGGTCATGATGCAGTGCCTGGAGGTCGAGCGGGCCGTGATCGGCGTCGAGCTGAACAAGCCCGACGCGATCGAGGCGCTGCGGCGCACCGTGCCCGATGACCTGGACATCACGGTCCGGGGCTTCGAGGTGAAGTATCCCCAGGGCGCCGAGAAGATGCTGATCCACGCCGTCACGGGCGACGAGGTGCCGTCGGGCAGGCTCCCCCTGCACGTGGGCATCGTGGTCCAGAACGTCGGGTCCATCGCAGCCATCGCCGAGATCTTCGAGACCGGCTACCCGCTCGTCGAGCGGATCGTCACGGTCACCGGGCCGGGCGTGGTGCGACCCTCGAACCTGATCGTGCCCGTGGGGACGAAAGCCCGGGACGTGCTGGCGTTCTGCGGCGGCGTCACCGAGGACGCCCGGGAGATCGTCTTCGGCGGCCCCATGATGGGTGCCAGCCAGCCCGACCTCGACGCGCCGGTGCTCAAGGGGACGAGCGGCATCACGGTGCTCGTCCGCGGACAGGTCCGTCCCCGGCTCTCCTACCCGTGCATCACCTGCGGCCACTGCCTCGACGCGTGTCCGGTCTTCCTCAACCCGTCCGAGCTGGGCAAGCTGGCCCAGGCCGGGCGGTACGACACCATGCTGGAGCACCACCTGATGGACTGCATGTTGTGCGGGTCGTGCTCCTGGGTGTGCCCGTCGAACATCCCGCTGTCCCAGATGTTCGCCATGGCGAAGGGCCAGGTCCGGCGGGAGCAGCAGCGAGAGAAGGAGCGGCTCGCCGCCGAGAAGGCGGCCGAGGAGGAAGAGAGAGAGCGACTGGCCGCCGAGCGGAAGGTGGCGGAGGAGCGCGAGGCCGCCGAGCGGGCCGTGGAGGCTGGCGGCGGCAGCGGGGTGGGGCACGGAGCGGGACGCCCGGGAGGCGCTCCCGCTCCGAACGCGAGCCCCGAGGAGGCGACGGCTGTGCCGGCGGCGGGAGGCGCGTCGTGAGCGCCCGGCGTCGGACGGGAGACCGGTACGGTCCGGTGGGCGAGCCCCGCCTCCAGGTGGTGGCGTCCCCCCACATCCACGGGCCCGACTCCACCGCGCGCATCATGTGGACGGTGGTGGGCAGCCTGGTTCCGGTCGTCGCGGCCGCCGTCTGGCTCTTCGGGATCAGCGCGCTGCTGGTCATCGGGACCACCACGGCCGCCGCGCTCCTGACGGAGCGGATCTTCGGCCGGCGGGAAGGCCCCACCGGCGTCCGGGACGGCTCGGCCGCCATCACCGGCCTCCTCCTCGGGCTGACGCTGCCGGCCGGGCTGCCGCTCTGGATGGCGGCCCTGGGCGGCTTCTTCGCGATCGCCTTCGGCAAGCTCCTCTTCGGCGGCCTCGGCCAGAACGTCTTCAATCCGGCGCTGCTGGGTCGGGCGTTCCTCCAGGCCGCGTTCCCGGTGGCGCTCACCACGTGGCCCGTGCCCCGCACGGTCGGGGGTGCCGCCGCCGGGTTCTGGACGCTCCGGGGCGACAACCTGGCCCTCCCTCTCCTGACCCGGGAGCTGGACGCCGTGACGGGCGCCACGCCCCTGGGGCTCATGAAGTTCGAAGGCATGGGGACCGAGACGTGGAGCCTCTTCATGGGCGCCATTCCCGGGTCCCTGGGCGAGACGTCCGCCCTCCTGATCCTGGCGGGCGGGGCGTACCTCGCCTGGAAGAGATACCTCGACTGGCGTATCCCGGTTAGCGTGCTGCTCGTGGTCGGAGCCCTCTCCAGCGTGCTGCACTACTTCGACCCCAGCCGCTATCCGGGTGCGCCATTCATGCTGTTCTCCGGCGGGCTCATGCTCGGCGCCGTCTACATGGCGACCGACATGGTGACGTCGCCGGTGACGAAGGCCGGCGCGTGGATCTTCGGCGCCGGCATCGGCCTGCTCGTGGTGGTCATCCGCATCTGGGGAGGACTGCCCGAGGGGGTCATGTACGCGATCCTCCTGATGAACGCGATGGTCCCCTTCATCGATCGGGCCACCCAGCCACGCGTGTTCGGCACCGGCAGGAAGGTGACGGCCGGAGGCGTGTCGTGAGCGCCGGGCCGCCGGACGACCGGGTGGGCCGGGCGGGAACGGACGGAGAGGGCCAGGACGGGCGTGGTGAACGCTCGGTACGGCTCCCCACCGTGGATCGTCCGGAGGCGGGCGCCGAGAGCGACGCCGCGCCGGAGGGAGGGCCCGGCTCCGGGGCCGGTGGACCCCTTCCCCCCCGCCAGGTCGAGGTCTCCTCGATCCGGTTGGTCCTCACCCTGGCCCTGGCCGGTGCGGTGGCGGGCCTCATCATCGTGCTCGTGCACCAGTGGGCCCAGCCGCGCATCGAGGCCCATCAGGCCCGCGTCCTGCGGGAGGCCATCTACGAGGTGCTCGGTGGCCCCGAGCGCTACGAGACGGCCTTCCTCGTGGACGGCAGCTTCACGACGAGCCCCGCCGCCGCCGCCGACACGGCCGCCCTCGAGCGCGTCTACGTCGGGTACGCCGAGGACGGCCGTCCCGTCGGCGTCGCCGTGGCGGGCGCCCAGCCGGGCTTCCAGGACGTCATCCGCCTGATCTTCGGCTACGATCCCGGCGACCGGCAGGTCCTGGGCATGAAGGTGCTCGAGAGCAAGGAGACCCCCGGGCTCGGGGACAAGATCGTCAAGGACTCGGCCTTCGTCGCGGAGTTCTCCGACGTGGCGGCCCCCCTCCTGGGCGTGAAGTCCGGGGCGGGCGAGGGCGAGGACAACGAGGTGGACATGATCACCGGAGCGACGATCTCGTCGAGGGCCGTGATCGACATCATCAACGGCCGGCTGGCCACGCTGGGTGAGCCCCTGGGGAGCTGGTGGACCCAGGACCTGCGGGTGAGCGCGAACGCGGGAGGGAGCCGATGAGCCCGACCGCGACCACGCCCCGCCAGGATCTGCTGCGCGGCGTCTGGAAGGAGAACCCGGTTCTGGTGCAGCTCCTGGGCCTGTGCCCGGCCCTGGCCGTGACGAACTCCGTCGAGAACGCCCTCGGCATGTCCGCGGCCACGTTCTTCGTCCTCATGAGCTCGTCGATCCTGGTGAGCCTGCTGAAGGACGTCATCCCCTCGGAGGTGCGGATCAGCGCGTACATCCTGATCATCGCGACCTTCGTGACGCTGGCCGACATGATCCTGGCCGCCGTGGTTCCGGACATCCACAAGGCGCTGGGAGCGTTCATCGCGCTCATCGTGGTGAACTGCATGATCCTGGGTCGCCAGGAGGCGTTCGCTTCGAAGCGGCCCGTGGGTCGGGCGATCCTGGACGCGGCGGGGACGGGCGTGGGCTTCACCATCGCCATGGTCATGATGGGCGGCTTCCGGGAGATCCTGGGCAACGGCTCGTTCCTCAACTACCCGCTCTTCGGGCCGGGCTTCGAGCCGTGGATCGTCATGATCCTCCCGGCGGGGGGCTTCTTCACCCTGGGATTCATCCTGCTCGGGCTCGCCTGGTGGGAGGAGCGGGACCGCGAGGACGTGCGGCCTCGCCGGTGGCCCCACGGCGTGAAGGCCCAGGTGTCCGTGGTGGGAGCGGAGGGGCCCCGTCGCCTGACGGGTACGGCCGCGGGAGGTGAGCGATGAACGGCGGTCTGACCGAGCTGTTCTGGATCTTCGTCAGCGCCATGCTGGTGAACAACTTCACGCTCGTCCTCTTCTTGGGGCTGTGCCCCTTCATGGGGGTGAGCGGGAAGGTGTCCACGGCCCTCCGCATGGGTGGCGCCAACATCTTCGTGCTGACGATCACCTCCATGGTGGCGTCCTTCCTGAACGCCTACGTGCTGCCGGCGGCACCGTACCTCCGGCTCATCTCCTTCATCGTGGTGATCGCCTCGCTGGTGCAGATCACGGAGATGACCATCAAGAAGGTGAGCCCGACCCTGTTCCGTGAGCTCGGCATCTACCTGCCGCTGATCACGACCAACTGCGCCATCCTGGGCCTGGCCATCTTCCAGACCAACCGGGGCTATGGCTTCGCCGAAGGCCTGGTCTTCGCCCTCGGCGCCGGCGCGGGTCTGACCCTCGCTCTGGTGCTGATGGCCTCCATCCGGGAGAGGACGGAGCTGGCGGACGTCCCCTCGGTGGCGCGGAACATGGGTCTCGTCCTGATCATCGCCGGAAGCCTATCGCTGGCCTTCATGGGCTTCGCCGGGCTGCTGAGCACGTAGGAGGACGACATGACGACGCTCCTGGCCCTCGCCGCGTTCGCCCTCCTCTTCGCCCTCACGGCTCTCGTGCCTCTGAAGGGTGGGGAAGGGGGATGCGACGGGGGATGTCAGGGCTGCAGCGGGAACGAATGCGAGATCGACGCCGGTCCGTTCGCGACCGGTCGATGAGGAGACAGGCATGAGCGAGACGCGCGGGCCGGACCGGAGACAGTTCCTGGGCATCGGCCTGGGAGCATTCGCGGTAGCGGCCCTCCCGGGGGTGATCCGGCCCGGCCGCTCGATCGTACGCCGGAGCGTTCCCGTCATGGGAACGGTGGCGGACCTCGCCGTCGTGACGCGCGACGGCCGCCACGGCCAGCGGGCCATCGACGCCGCCCTGGCCGAGCTGCGGAGGGTCGAGGCCCTGATGACCCGATTCCGGGACGACTCGGACGTCGGGCGCTCCAACCTCGAGGCCGCGCGCCGGGCCGTGCCCGTCTCTTCCGAGACGGCCGGGGTCGTGGGGGAGGCGCTCCGCTGGGCCAGGCTCAGCGGGGGGGCGTTCGACCCGGCCCTCGGGCGGGCGACAGCGCTCTGGGACGTGGGCCGGCGCCACACGCCTCCGGCGGACGACGCCGTCCACGGGCTGGCCGGCCGACAGCTCTGGCGGGCGGTGGAGGTCGACACGGACGGCAGCGTTCCCCGGCTCCGCTTCCACGACCCGGACGCGGCCCTGGACCTGGGGGGGATCGCCAAGGGGTACGGGGTCGATCGGGCCGCGGCCGCGCTCCGGGAGCACGGGGCGTTCGACGCGCTGGTGAACGTCGGGGGCGACCTGCGGGTCATGGGTCTCTCCGAGGACCGTGACCTGTGGGCCGTCGGCGTCCGTTCGCCCGAGAGCCCCGACCGGATGCTCACGACGCTCCACCTGACCGACGCGGCCGTGGCCACGTCGGGAGACTATCTGCAGTACTTCGTCCACGGAGGCCGGCGGTATCACCACCTGCTGGATCCGCGGGCCGCCGCGCCCCGAACGACCGGGACGCGGACACTCACCGTGGTGGCCGGAACCTGCATCGCCGCCGACGCGGCGGCGACCACCGCCTTCGGGCTCGACCCCGCCCGCGCGGGCGGGGTCGTCGCCACGGCGGGGCGCGGGGCCCGGATCGCGCACAGGGCCTGACCGGGTAGGCCCGGGAGTCTCCGGACGAACGTCCGGAAGGAGGGATCACGATGGATGTCAGGATCGCGTACTGCTCCGCCTGCGATCAGAACGTACGGGTTCTTCTCGACCCCGGGCAGGAGCCCATGGTCGTGGAGGGCGACGACCCCCACGACCTGGTCTGCCTGGAATACGGCGAGAAGTGCACCGGGGACATGTGTCCCCTCTTCAAGGTCCCTCCCGAGAAGATGCGTGAGAACCTCGCGCGGCACCTCTCGCGAGAGGGTTCGGACTCCGAGGGAGAGTGACGACCATGAGCGAGCGAGCGTATTGCCCGGGCTGCAACCGGTCGATCCGGCTGGTGAGCACGCCGACGCACCGGGACGGGCACGCCAACCTCCCCGACGGGGCCGACGTGGTGTGCCTCGACTTCGGGCCCGGCTGCACCGACGGCCGGTGTCCGGTCACGGGAGCGATGGGAATCGTCATGGGGGTGCGGCTCGCGCGCAGCCACCTCGGGGACGACGGCTTCCAGACCGTGCGGGCCCGCTGTCAGGCGTGCGGCAACGTGGCCGACCTGGAGGTCCTGAGCGAGGAGTACGTCTTCTGCACCGTGTGCGAGACCACGAGCCGCTGGGCCCTGCTGGACCTCGACGAAGGGAAGGTCGCGCTGACCCTCGAGTGACCGGGTGGGCCGGATCGTACGGCCTCGCGGGGTGTTCTCGCTGGGATGACGGCGCCCCACCACGCCCCCGACGGTCGTTTTCGCGACCCCTGGCCGGAGCACCCCGAGAGCGAGCGGCGCCCCGGGGGCGTCCTGCGCTGGGCGCTCGAGCGCCGGCGCGGTAGCCTCCCGCCCGACCCGCACCCCGACGACATCCCCCGCGCCGAGCCCGACCCGGCGCGCCCCCGCGCCGCGCCGGACGACCTCCGCCTTACCTGGATCGGGCACGCCACGTTCCTCGTGCAGATCGGAGGGCTCAACCTCCTCACCGACCCGGTGTTCTCGCGCAGGGCTTCCCCCTTCCCCTGGGCCGGGCCTGCGCGGTTCACCCCGCCCGGCCTGGCCCTCGACGCGCTTCCCCCCGTGGACGCGGTGGTCCTCTCGCACGACCACTACGACCACCTGGACCGTCCCACCGTGGAAGCGCTCCGCGACCGGTTCGGGCCGACCCTCCGGTGGGTCACTCCGCTCGGGTACGGGCGCTGGTTCGCCGCGCGCGGGGTCGAGGAGGTGGTCGAGCTCGACTGGTGGGAGCGCGTCGTGGTCGAGGCGGAGGGCAGGTCGGTGCGGGTGACGTGCCTGCCGGCCCGCCACTGGACCCGCCGGCGCTTCCGCGTCAACACCCGCCTCTGGTCGTCGTGGGCCATCGAGCGGGGCTCCTCGACGCCCGGACCGGCGGGCGGTGGCGACGCCGAGGGTCTCCGCGGTCCCGCGGAGTCGAGGGATGAGCCCGAGGGAGACGGGGTGTTCTTCGCGGGAGACACGGGCTGGTGTCCGGCCTTCCGGGAGATCGGGCGTCGGGTCGGGCCTTTCCGGGCCTCGCTCCTGCCCGTCGGCGCCTACGAGCCACGCTGGTTCATGGCGCCGTCGCACATGAACCCCGAGGAGGCGGTCGACGCGTGGCGGGCCCTGGGGGCTCGAGGCGCGCTGGTGGGGATGCACTGGGGGACGTTCCGGCTGACCGACGAGGATCCGCTGGAGCCACCCGCTCGCACGCGCCGGGCCTGGGCCGGGGCCGGGCTCCCCGAAGCGCAGCTCTTCCTGCCGGCGGTGGGCGAGACGATCCGTCCACCCCGGAGGCCCTGAGGCAGCTCCGCCGACCGGGGCCGGCCCGCGTCCCGCAGCGGGTCGCCGACGCCCGCCGGGCTCCCCCTCGCGGGCGGTCGGCTCTACCATCAAGGAGAGTCCGCGCGTCCGGTCCTCCGACCCCGAGCCCCCGTGTCGTTCCACCACTCCCGGTACCGCGCCCGGCGGAGCGAGGAGCTGCCCCCGTTCCGGGAGCGTGTGCGGGCGCTCCGCCTGGTGCCGCGCTTCCTCGCCATGGTGTGGCGGACGAAGCCGTCGTACGGGGCGGGGATCGTCGTCGTCCGTGTGCTCGCCTCGCTGGGGCCCGTGGCGTTGCTCTGGGTGGGCAAGCTCATCATCGACGGCGTCATCGCCAACGTCGGCTCCGCCGATCCCGACTGGCGCTACCTCTTCGGGCTGGTGGCCCTGGAGCTGGTGATCGCCCTCCTGCTGGAGCTCCTGGGACGGGCCGCGTCCCTCCTGGAGAGCCTGCTGGGCGATCTGTTCGCCAACGAGATGAGCGTGCGGCTCATGGAGCACGCCGCCACCCTCGACCTGGAGCACTTCGAGGACCCGGACTTCTACGACAAGCTCCAGCGCGCCCGGCGCCAGACGATGGGACGCGTGGCGCTCCTGGGGACCCTCCTCCAGATCGGCCAGCAGCTCCTGACGCTCCTGTCCCTCCTGGCCGCCCTGGTGGCCTACAACGTCTGGCTGCTGGTCATCCTGGTGGTCGCGATCGTGCCGGCGTTCCTGGGCGAGACCCACTTCGCCGGGGTGACGTATTCGCTCTTCTACCGCTGGACCCCCGAGCGTCGGGAGCTCGACTACCTGCGCTACGTGGCCGCGAGCGACGCGACCGCCAAGGAGGTCAAGCTGTTCGGCCTCGCGGATCACTTCATCCGGCGCTACGCCGACCTGGCGGACCGCTTCTACGAGGCCAACAAGGAGGTGGCCGTCAAACGGGCGGGCACCGGGGCGGTGCTCTCGGCGCTGTCCACGACGGCGTACTACGGCGCCGTGGCCTTCATCGTCGTGCAGGCCGTCGCCCAGGTCATCACGATCGGAACGCTGACCTTCCTGATCGGCTCCTTCGACCGGAGCCGGAACCTCATCCAGTCGGTCCTCCTCCGGTCGGCGCAGATCTACGAGCAGAGCCTCTTCCTCCAGGACCTCTTCGACTTCCTGGAGATGGAGCCTCGCACCGCCTCGCCGGAGGATCCCGTCCCCTTCCCGCACCCCGTCCGGGAAGGCTTCGTCTTCGAGAACGTCGGCTTCAGCTATCCCGACACGGACCGGTGGGCGCTGCGCGAGGTCTCGTTCGAGCTGGAGCCGGGCGAGAGGATCGCACTGGTCGGCGAGAACGGGGCCGGCAAGACCACGCTGGTGAAGCTCCTCACGCGCCTGTACGACCCGACGGAGGGCCGGATCCTCCTGGACGGGCGGGACCTCCGCGAGTACTCCCTGGACGACCTGCGCCGGGCCGTCGGGGTGATCTTCCAGGACTTCGTGCGCTACGACATGGTCGCCCGGGAGAACATCGCGGTGGGACGGATCGACGCGGCCCAGGACGAGGCGCGGATCCTCGCCTCGGCCCGCAAGAGCCTGGCGATCGACGTGCTGGAGGGCCTCGAGGAGGGGCTCGATCACATGCTCGGCCGCCGCTTCGAGGGGGGCGCGAACCTCTCGGGCGGCGAGTGGCAGAAGATCGCCCTCGCCCGGGCCTACATGCGGGACGCCCAGGTCCTGGTGCTCGACGAGCCCACCGCCGCCCTCGACGCCCGGGCGGAGTATCAGGTCTTCGAACGCTTCGCCGAGCTCACCGCGGGGCGCATGGCCGTCCTCATCAGCCACCGCTTCAGCACCGTGCGAATGGCCGACCGGATCCTCGTCCTGGACGGCGGGCGCGTCATCGAGGACGGGAGCCACGCCGAGCTTCTGGAGCTGGGCGGACGCTACGCCGAGCTCTTCACCCTCCAGGCGGCGGGGTACCGGTAGGTCTCATCCGCCCGGGGGCAGCCCAGGCCGTTCGTCGCGCCGGTCGAGCCGTTTTTCGATCGCCCCCTCGACCTGCTCGCTCAGCCGCTCGAGGAGGTCCTGGAGCGCGCGCCCCCGCCGGGCCACCACGGCCCGGTAGATCGCCCGGCAGCCGACCCAGGCCAGGCCCACCGCCCCCAGGGGGAAGGCGACCGCGAAGAGCGTCGACCCGAGGATCTGCATGCCGACGGGGATCCCGACCCCCATGCCGACGCCCACCCCGCCTCCCGCCACCGTGCCCCCGAACAGGCCCGACGCGAACTGGTGGAGCCGCTCCTCGATCCGGATCGTGGTCTCGCCGTCCCGGGAGGTGACCGACACCTGCAGCGAGCGCGTGCCCGACGCGCTTTCGGCCCTCCAGATGAGCGTCCGACCGAGGAGGCTGGGTTGGCCCGAGGCGCCCGAGCGGTGCTGGATCTCCACCGCCAGCGCCTCGAAGTCGCCCTCCTCGATCTCGCCGGGGAAGGTCCGCTCGAAGGCCAGCGTCAGCGGGGCGCCCACGACCGTGTCCCACGGCCCCGCCTCATCGCTCCGGGTGTCGAGCTCCCTGGCCGCCCGCCGGAGGTACCTCGGGTCGATGCCCGCCTCCTTCGCGATCTCCTCCAGCTCGGCCAGGGCCATGCCTCCCGAGGGGCCGGTGGCCGACGCCTCGTCGCGCTGGAGCTCGGTGGCGCGTTCGAGCAGCCTGCCGATCTCCTTCTCGTCGTAGCGGCGCGAGGGTCGATCGTCTTCGCTCATTCGGTCCTGACAGGTGCGGGTGTCGGCCACGACAAGGATGGCCTCTCGGCGATCTCCCGACCAGAGGCGGGATCGCCGGAGGCGCCCGCGGGCGCCGGGGCGGCGTCCCGTGCCGGCGCTGCGGCCGCGGGGGCGGCAGGTCCCCGCGGGTCCGAGGGCGGTCCGGGGCGAGACGGGGACGCCCGCCGCGGAGGAGTGGACACCCGGCCGGAGCCGTGCGACCGTTCCGGTCGGACGAGATCGGTCGATCCGGCCGGAACGGACGTCAGCGGAGGACGGGCCGTGGGGAGCGATGCCGGACGTAGGATCCGAGGGGTGACCTCGGCGCTGTGGCTGGGGACGCTCCTGCTTCCCCTTCCCGTCGGCGCCCGCCAGGTCGGGCAGGTCGGGGGCAGAGGCGCTCCCGCCGGTGAGCTTCAGGCGCTCCGCCTCGACGACCGGGAGGCGGACGCGCTCCGGCTCGACGGTCTCCTGGACGAGGCGTTCTGGCAGCGGGCGAGCGTCATCGACGACTTCCGGCAGCGGGAGCCCGAGGTCGGCGAGCCCGCCACCGAGGAGACGCGCGTCCGGGTGGTCATCTCCGACGGGGCGCTCCTCGTGGGGGTGGAGGCGCTGGACTCGGAGCCCGACCGGATCGTGGGCCGCATCCTCCAGCGCGACCGCATCATGAGCGTGGGGATGTTCCCGGGGCTGAACTGGGCCGGCGACGACGGGATCGCGATCCTTCTCGACCCCTTCCACGACCACCGGAACGCGGTCGTCCTCGCCACCAACCCGAACGGCGCCGAGTTCGACGCGCTCGTCACCGACGAGGGCCGGGAAATCAACGTGAGCTGGCGGGGCGTGTGGCGCGTGGCGGCGGCCCGGACGCCCCGGGGCTGGTCCGCGGAGTTCGAGGTGCCGCTGCGCAGCATCCGGTATCCCGACGACGCCGGGGGCGAGCCGTGGGGCTTCAACGTGTTCCGGGTGATCCGCCGCAAGAACGAGGAGGTGCTCTGGCGCTCGTGGTCCCGGCAGAACGAGGGGTTCCACAGGGTGAGCCGGGCGGGCCACCTGACGGGCGTGACCGACCTCCCCCGGCCGGGGCTCAACCTGGAGGTCAAGCCGTACCTCCTCGCCGGAACCGAGCAGGTCCGCGCTCCCGACGGCGACATCCCCGTGGAGCGCGATCTGGAGGTCGGGCTGGACCTCAAGAGCGAGCTTCGGCCCGGCCTGGTTCTGGACCTGACCGCCAACACCGACTTCGCCCAGGTCGAGGTCGACGACGAGCAGGTGAACCTGACCCGCTTCGACCTCTTCTTCCCGGAGAAGCGGGACTTCTTCCTGGAGAACGCCGGGATCTTCGAGCTCGGGCTCCCGGGCTTCGGAGGACCACCTCCGATGCTGATGTTCTTCAGTCGGCGCGTCGGGATCGGACCGCAGGGCGAGGAGGTGCCCCTCCTCGGGGGCGCCCGGCTCACGGGGCGGGTCGGGGGGCAGACCGTGGGACTGCTCACCGTGGCGACCGACGAGGCGGGGGCGATCCCTCGGGAGAGCTTCTCCGTGGCCCGGGTCAAGCGGGACCTGGGCGAGCGCGACTACGTCGGGTTCATGGTGACGGACCGGCGACGCCTGGGAGGGCTCCCGCACGCGGCCCTCGACGAGGCGGGGCCCGGAGAGGACCCGGACCTGCTGCACCCCGCCAACACGGTCGTGGGCGTGGACGGCTCGTACTGGCTCACGGAGCGCCTCCAGTTCCAGGGCTTCGCGGTGGCGAGCCGCACCGAGGGGCCGGGGGGTGAGGACGCGGCGTGGCGCGCGGCCCTGGACTTCACGGCCGACCGGTACGGGTTCTTCCTCCAGCACCTGACGATCCAGCCCGGGCTCACCACGCGCTCGGGATTCACGCTCCGGACCGACGTCCGGCAGCACCAGGCATTCTTCCGCTTCTCCCCACGCCCGCAGCGGTGGGGCCTGCGGCGGGTGGACCTGCGGGCGAGCGGGATGCACCAGACCCGCACGGACGGCGCGTTCCAGGACTGGAGCGGGGGACTGGACGTCTCCCCCCTCTGGAACTCGGGCGACAACGTCACCGTGGGCTTCAGCGCGGGTCGGACCCAGGTGGACGAGGCGTTCCCGCTGGCGGGACGGGCCCCCGTCCCGGCGGGGCGCTACCGGACCGACGCCGTGCGCTGGAGCGCGAGCACCAGCG
>JASFUL010000019.1:0-24402 GCA_050050315.1 Gemmatimonadota bacterium | reverse complement strand
CCACTTCGCCTTCTCGTCCAGGCGGCAGGCTCTCGCGGACTCGGTCGCGCGCATCCTGACGGTGGAGAGCCGTCTCCCCGAGGAGCGGCTTCGTGGTGCCCAGTATCTCCTGACTCTGGCCTCGAACGACGAGGAGTGGAGCGCGGCGCTGACCACGTGGCGCAGGCTGCGGGGAGTGGAGCCCTTCGACACCTGGGCGGTTCACGCGTACCAGGCCGGGCGGTCCGTGCCGGAGGCCGAAAGGATGATGCGATGGGCCGAGGAGCAGCGTCGAGCAGGGCGTATTCCCGACTTCGGCCTTCCGCTCAACCACGACCTGCGACGGGCGCTGTACGCGCTGGTCCACGAGGCGGTCCTGCGGGGTGACTCGACCCGGGTAAACGTGCTCCTCCGATCCCTCGCCGAGGCGCCGAGAGGACATCCTTCCGACCCCGGGCCCGTGGTGCTCGCGGCGGCGTTGGGGGCACGCCTCGCGCTCCTGGCGGGAGACACGGCGCTCGCGGTGCAGCGGCTCGAGACGGCCTCGTCGAGGGATTCCGAACCCTTCGTGACCTTCTACCCCGCGTCCACGATGGCGCCTGAGCGGTTGCTGCTCGTACGTCTGAACGAGGCGCTGGGCCTGCGCAACGTGGCGTCGAGATGGCGTTCCTCCTTCTTCAACTCCCTCTCCTTCGGCGACCTCATCTACCATTCCCGACTCAACGGGAAGGGTGAGGGCGTCCTTCCTTCCTCCCAAAGGAGGCGACCGTGAACGACAGCTGCTGCAGCGCGCTCGGTGACCTCGCGATGATCTTCGACATCATCCCCACGGTCTACCGCAGCAAGCTCGACGTCGTGGAGGCAGGCACAGCCGACTTCGACTACATGCTGGCGGCCATCCTCTTCGACGTCGTCAAGAAGAACGCCTTGGCCCACAAGGCGCTGCGTGGCTACCTGCTCCACGCCGATCCCGATCTCACGCGGAGGGTCCTGGACGACGTCCGGAGCCTGGAGGAGTTCGGCCAGGACTACGAAGCTCTCGCTCACGCGACCGAAGAACGGATGCTCGAGGCCGTGGGGGAGGTGGCGGACGACCACGTGGAGCTCGCCGACCTCCTCCTCCGCTGGCAGGACGGGGGAGGTGGCGCGAGCCCGGAGGAGAGCCGCTAGACCGGGACGACGCGGGTCGGGCCCGAACGCGTCGGCCCGACCCGCAGGCTCGGAGCACTTCGAGGCCCCCGGGTGCGCGCCGAGGGCGCCGTCCTGATGAGTCGGCGCGCGGCTACGCCCCCCTCGCCCCTTCGAGCTTCTCCGCGATCCCGCGCAGCCGCTGCTTGCGGTCCTTGAGCCTGTCCCGGTAGTCGAGGGAATCGGTGTCGGCGATCTCCATGCGCAGGTCCGACAGGTAGTCCCTGAGGACCTGTCGCAGGAGTTCCGCCTCGTCCGCGTCGAGCTTCAGATCGACCATGGTGCCTCCTGACGGATGGACCGTCCCGGGGGGCCCGTTTGCCCCGGTGGCGACGCCGCCGGGGGAGACGCCCCCGGCCCCCGGCCGGCGGCGCCTCCTTCCGACGGCTCCTCAACCCCCCTCTTCTGCTACACCGTCACCATGAAACTGTACTCGCTCACGTTCCGGTGGGGATAGTCGTCGTCGCAGCTGACGATGGTGCGCTTGAACGCCCGGAGCCGGAGCAGGTAGCAGCACGTCCGTTCGAACGCTTCCTGCGCGTCGACCTCCAGGCGCATCGCGCCGCCGGCCCAGACCGGCGCGGAGGCGCCCTGGGCCGGAGAACGGGCCGCCCCGTAGTCGGGACCGACCTGGACGGCCGGCGGCACGACGGCTCCCGGTAGCGGGGAGAGCGTCGCGCTGCCCAGGCCCAGCAGGTTCACCACGTCGTTCTCACCGTAGTGCGCCCGCAGGGTGTAGTAGGCCAGGTGCCCGTCGGGGTCGTGGGCCAGGAAGTCGACCCGCAGCAGGTCGCCGGGCTCCACGGCCACCTCCCCGCACGCACCGATGGCCGGCAGGGTCACGCCGCCCCGGACGAGGCGGACGTCGATCACGTCCGTGTCGGGCTCGGTGGTGCACGTGTGGACGGTCCCGGATCCGCACGGGTGATCCGCCGCGGTGGGGTGCCCGCTGCCCGCGCCCGTGACCCGGTTGTCGACCGTCAGGATGATCCCGTTGTCGTCCTCGGTGTCGCAGAGCGGCAGGATGCGCGAGTTGGCCAGGTTGCCCCCCACGAGGTCCCAGCTGCGCACCCGGAGCGCGTAGGTCCCGTCGGCGAAGTTGTTCTGGGTGCGCCAGTGCATCAGGCGGTCCCGGTTCGTGATCCAGAAGCGGGTGCTCCCCCAGCTCGCCGGGTCGTTGGCGGCCTCGAAGTGCTCGCGGCTCTCGACGACGTTCCGGCCGTCCAGGACGTTGAAGGCGAAGGGGACGGCGTGGAAGTCCGCGGGATCGCTCGTGCCCACCTTCGGGCCGTAGTAGACCCGGGTGAAGCCGCCGGCGGCCGCGGGGGGCATGGCGTTCCAGCTCGTCCCTCCGTCGCCGGACCACTCCATCTCGTAGTAGTCGACGTCGGCGGCGGCGCCGAACTGGCCCCGGAGCGAGATCCTGCCGCCGTAGGGTCGGTCCCCGTAGGTGGCGACGATGCCGGGGTTGCGGTAGCCGTCCGGGCCCGGCGGCGACCCCGGGTTCCCCCCGATGGCGTAGATGGGATCGTCGCACGCGTGCGTGATGACGATGCAGTCACCCTCGGGACAGTCCTGACCGCAGTCGGTGATGCAGCAAGCGTCGGGGCCGGCCACGAGCGTGACGTTCAGCGTCTGGGGCACGTTCCAGCGCGCGTCGTCGCACCCCTCGTCGACGACGACGGTCTCCTGGCCGAGGCAGCGCTGGGTGGCACGGAAGATCAGGTCGGGCGTGCAGTCCCACCAGGGCCTCCAGGGCCACCACGGCCAGATCCGAAGCCGCGCCAGGTCGGGCGCGTCGGGCAGCCGCTTCACCAGTCGCTCCCGGGTCGTGGCCAGGCGCGCCGGCTCCAGCACGGGGGCGGGCTGGCGGGTCAGTACGCCCTCGTCGGCGAGCAGCCGGTCGAAGACCGCCGGGTCGGGTCGGGGACCCGGGGTCGGGATCTTCTCGAGCTCCGGGAGCCGCTGCAGGACCGGGACGATCCGCTCCGCCAGAGCGGGGTCGAGCCGCCAGCTCCGCAGCCTCCACCACCACCAGGGCCACCATCCGCAGCACCACCGGAACTCGATCTCGAAGTTCCCGTTCGCGTCGGTGGTCCCGCAGCCCACCTGCTGGGTGCTGCACCACCACCAGAAGCGGTCCACGTCGTAGGCGCAGACCTCGGCGCCGGGCACGGGCCTTCCGTCGGGGCAGACCAACCGTCCGCGGACCGTGAAGGTGCGACACCAGCGGCGCCACCAGTACCAGTACCAGGGCGTGATCCGGATCGCCCCGAGCGTCAGCCGGTCCTCGTCCAGCCACGCCCGCGCGGAGACGGATCGCGTGAGGGTCTGGAGCCCGGCCAGCTCCTCGTCCGCGGCGGACTCGGGTCCCACCACGACGCGCAGCGACCCGGGGCGTTCGTCGAAGCGGAACGTCGCGCGTCCCTGCCCCTCCTTGCCGAGCTTGACCGTCTCCACGCGCTGTGCGTCGTCCGACGACAGCAGCGCGACCTTGACCGCCTGACCCGGCTCGACACCTTCGACACCCGAAGCGTCGAGCGGAACGACGAGCGTGAAGCCACTCCCCTTCGCCATGTTGCCACCTCCCTCTCGAGTCGTCTCCCGGGTCCGGTGAGCGTCTTTCGAGGAAGTCGAGCGCACGACCCCGAGGGTCGCGCGCCCGGCCCGCTATCGTCTTCGTCTGTCGGGGAGCTGCTGGCGGGAGGGTCTGTGGTGCCCCATCGGTCTCTCGCGGCGGGCGCGGGAAGTGGTGCCGGGGGGGCTCTGGCAATAAGGACCGGGGCCGGGCCGCGCGCAAGGATCTTCACGCCCGGGCCCCGCCGTTCGTGCCGGGTCCCGCTTCCGGGTCCCTCCAGGATCGCGGCGCGCCCTGAAAGCCGTCGGGTCCTGGCCCGTCTCTGGTATACGAGGGGATCGGTCGCGGGACATCGACGCCCGGGGAGGGAGAGATGCGTTCGAGGGCATTCGTGTGGGCGAAGCGCGGGGCGCGACGTGGCAGCCTCCCGGGTGGGTTGGCCGCATCGCTGGTTGCCGCCTGGACGGGTGTCGCGGCCCAGGAGCCCGACCCGACGGCCATGGGAGCGCGGGAGGGGATCACCCCGGGCAAGGTCGTGGAGCGCGTGATCTCCACGGCGGACACGTCCCAGAGCTGGGCGGTCTACGTACCCGGCCGCTACGACCCCGGGAGGGCCTGGCCGATCCTGTTCGTCATGGATCCGCGCGGACGGGCTCTCCTCCCCCTCGAGCGCCTGATCGAGCCGGCCGAGCGGTACGGGTACGTCGTGATGAGCTCGTGGAACACCGCCAGCGACTTCCTCGGCCCCGACCCCAACGAGCCGGCCCTCGCCGCGATGCTCGAGGACGCCCAGCGGTTGTTCCGGCTCGACGGACGGCGCCTCTACCTGGTGGGGTTCTCCGGAACGGCCCGGACGGCCTGGTCGCTCACGACCCGGCTGACGGGGCATGTCGCCGGCATCATCGGGGTCGGCGGAGGGCTGCCACCCCCGCTCTACGAGGCCGACCTGAGCCCGCTCCGCGAGCACGCCGGCTTTGGCTTCTACGGCCTCGCCGGGACGCGGGATTTCAACCACGACGACATGTGGCGGGTCGCGGAGCTGCTCGACCGGCACGGGATCGCCAACGGCCTGGCCATCTTCGAGGGCCCCCACACCTGGGCTCCCGCCGAGCTGCTGGCGCAGGCGATCGACTGGATGGAGCTGCGGGCCATGCGGACCGGGCTCAGGCCCGTCGATCCCCTGCTGGTCGACTCGCTGTGGGAACGGCGGAACACCCGGGCGCGCGAGCGGGCCGAGGCGGGGGAGCTGGTCGAGGCGTGGCGGGAGTACGACGCTCTCGGCCACGACTTCGAGGGGCTGGTCGACGTCGGAGCGGCGCGGCGGGAGGCCGACCGCCTCCGGGCCACGAAGGCGGTGGCGGAGGGCGTCGCCCGGAGGAAGGCGCTCCGAGACCGATTCTGGGCGGTCGTCGACCGGCTCGACGACATCCTCTTCCACGTCCGGCTCCGACTGTGGAAGCCCGACCCGGACCGGCTGGCCGACCAGCTCGGGCTGGAGGCCCTGCTGGCCGAGGCCGAGGACCCGGGAGACCCTCTCGCGGCCGCTGCCGCGCTCCGAGTCCTCGAGCACGTGTTCGTGAACGTCGCCTTCTACGAGCCTCGGACTCTCATCCCGGAGGGGCGCATCGACGAGGCTCTGGCCATGCTGGACGTCGCCGAACGGATCTTCCGGGAGCGGCCCCAGGTCTGTCTGTTCCGGGCCCGGGCCTTCGCCGCGGCCGAGCGGGCGGACGACGCGGTGGCGGCCGTGCGCTGTGCCCTGGAAGCAGGGCTTCCGGCCCGGGCGCTCGCGGACGATCCGGGCCTGGAGTCGCTGCGCGAGCTCGAGGCGTTCCGCGCCTTGCTGGGAGCCGGGTCGGGCAGGGTCCACGAGGTCTCCCAGCGCGCCGACGGCAACTTCGGCAGGACGCCGGCATGGGGCCCCTGAGCGCCGGCACCGGCCGCCTTCCAGGCAGACGCGGGTGGGCTCGTTCGTTCTCATGAGGAGCGGTCGCCCACCCCGGCGCCATCCGAGACGCCCCGGGGGCCGGCGGCCAACCGACGCCCGGCCCGAGGAGGACCCGCCTTGAGACCGCCGCATCCAGTTCCGTCCCGGTGCGCCCTCGCCGTCTGCTGCGTCGTGCTCGCCGCGTGCGGCGACGAGCCCGTGGCCCCGGAGGACGAGCACGTCCCCCCGGACGACGTTCCCGAGTTCACCATCCAGTACATCCAGCGTCTGCCGGAGATGGAGTGGGTCCGGGGCAGCGACGACCCGACGAGGGACGGCTGGCCGGCCGTCGGCCAGGAGGTTCGCTGGCGGGTCCACGTGAGGAGCTGGGCCGAAGAGTCCTACGACGTTCCGTACCGGTGGGAGATGGACGGGGCGCCGGTCGCGTCGGGCGAGCTGACGATCCCACCCGGGGCGGTGGCCACGACCGAGTACCCGTGGAGCTGGACGTTCGACCGCCATCTGCTCCGCTTCGTCCTGGACCCCGGGAACGCCGTCGAGGAGGAGCTGGAATCCAACAACGCGCTGGAGGTGCACACCGACGCCCTGTCGGTGGCGTTCTTCGTGGAGCAGCGATTCTACGACTTCTACCGGGCGCACGTCGACGAGGTCTCTGCGGTCATGGACTCGTTCGAGGACTGGATCCAGTTCCACGTCCAACGGGCGAACCTGATGTTCGCGTCGGCAAGGTATCCCGAGACGCCGGACGGGGTGCTCGACCGGTGGCGGATCGACAGGATCGTGGTCGTCCCGAACGGCACGGGTGGCGCGGGCGGGTGGGGTTACGACGACCGCACCGTCGACCTCATCTGGGGCTTCGGAGCGGCCCAGGTCGACCTGCTCGGGTCGTCGAGTCGCGGCTACTCCCCGACCTTCGGGTACAACGGCACGGTCCTGCACGAGCTGGGTCACGCCCGGGGACTGTTGGACGTCTACCGGTGGAACCTCCTGCACGACCTCCAGGGGACGTTCGTCGACCTCCGGGAGGACGGCGAGCCGGTGCTCGGCACCGACCTCTTCCCCGGGCTGGGAACGATCACGCTGAACGGCGACGAGGGTTGGTACGTGTACAGCACGCCCGAGCAGGGGCTCATGAACGACGAGTACAACTACGTCGACCGGTACAGCGCGATCGTCCTGAACCGGATGGCCGGGGCGCGGGCCCGGTTCGGGAACCACAACTGCCCGCTCGACTGCGGCCTGTCCAGGGCCGACCTACCGGGGGAGAACCGCCTGGTGGTCACGGACGAGGGAGGGACGCCCCTGGCCGGCGCGGAGGTGCGCGTCTTCCAGTCGGAGACGCTGCCGTACGACCCCGCGGACCCGTCCGGATCGTACGAGCACTACTTCGATCCCGAGCCCGACCTGGAGCTCGTCGCGGACGCGGACGGCGCGGTCCTGCTCGGCCGCAATCCGTTCGGGAGCTACGAGGAGACGCGGCCCCCCGGCGACCCCCGCTCGGGGGTCGAGATTCCCCGATGGCATGTCATCCTCCGCGTCGAGCACGAGGGGCGGATCGGCTACGGGGTCCTGGAGTCCCGTCTCTTCAACCTGGAGTACTGGAGGGGGCACGACGACCTCGGTGAGCACGAGATCGCCGTGACGCTTCACGACCCGGAGTGAACCCGGCGCTCGTCAGTTCTCCCTGAGCATCTCCACCGCGTCCACCCGGGCGGCGCGGCGGGCGGGCGCCAGCGCCGCCGCCACGGCCGCGCCCACGAACAGCGCCAGCACCGCGGCGTAGACGGCGGGGTCCAGCGGGCTGACTTCGTAGAGCAGCGACTCGATGAAGCGTCGTGCGACGAGCGCCCCCACACAACCCAACGCGAGGCCCGGTAGGACGAGGATCACCGCGTCCCGGAGGACCCTCCGGAGCACCTGCTCCTGGTGGGCTCCCAGCGCCATGCGCACGCCGATCTCACGGAGGCGCCCATGCACCGCATGGCTCATCACGCCGTAGATTCCCACCGCCCCGAGGAGGAGGGCCAGGCCGCCGAGGAGACCCATGAGAACCGTGGTGGCGCGCCGGTCGGCGGTGTGTCCCGCCAACACGTCGTCGAGGAAGCGCACCTGGTCCAGGGGGAGGAGAGGGTCCACGTCGCGGAGCGCGGAGCGGACCGCCGGGACGAGCTGGTCGCGCGGAATGGAGGAACGCACCACCAGGTATGCCGAGGACGTGGGGATCTGGGTGGCGGAGACGTAGAGGAGGAACGGGGGCTTCTGCACCGGCGAGTACTCCCGGACCGTCCCCGACACGCCGACCACCGTCACGTCCCCGTCCGAGTCGGCCAGCCGCCCCCCGACGGCGTCTCCGCCCTCGAAGAGCTCGTCCGCCAGGTTGCGGCTGATGACGACTCCCAGCTCGGCGTCGGGAGCCAGGCCTGTCAGGTCCCGGCCCCGCTGGATCGGGATCCCCAGCGCGTCGAAGTAGGAGGGCGTCACCCAGCGGACCTCGACGAAGACCTCGTGCTCCGGGTCGTCGCTGGGGTGGAAGCCCTGGTTGGAGCAGCAGCCGCCGAGTGGAAGATGGCTCGACAGCGCGACGCGCTCGATCCCCGGCGTGGCCTCGAGTCGCTCCATCAGGCGACGCTGGAAGACGCGGCGTGCGTCGTTGTCGGGGTAACGCGAGGAGGGGAAGCGTCCCAGGTTGGCCGTGAGGACGCCCTCGGTCCGGACGCCCACGTCGATCTCCTGCACCTTCTGGAAGCTGCGCACCAGGAGGCCGAGTCCCGTGACCACCACGAGCGCCATGGCCACCTCACCTACGACGAGGAGACGGCGAAGGAGGCTCGAGCGACCCGCCACGGATCTGGACGCCGCCCGGAGCAGACGTGCCGGGCCCTGCCCTCCCCAGGCGAGCACCGTGGCGGTGCCCACCAGGCCGGCGGTGAGCAGGCTCATGGCCAGCCCGAAGCCCAGCACGCTCCCGTCCATCACGATGGCGTCGGTCCGGGACAGCGACGAGGCGAGGCCTCCGACGGCCCACCGCACGCCGAGGGCCGCGACGCCTACGCCGACGAGTCCGCCCACCAGGCTCACGGCCAGGATCTCGGTCCACGCCTGGCGTACCAGACGTAGACGCGGCGCGCCCATCGAGGAGCGCACGGCGAACTCGTGGCGCCGGGTGTCCAGCCGACTCACGAAGACCACTCCGACGTTCGCGGCCGCGACCAGCAGGAAGAGCACCGACGCCCAGAAGAGGATCCGGAGCGGCGCCTCCTCGTCGTCGGTGATGCGGGAGCGGAGCGTGACCAGCCCCACCTCGAAGCGTCCGTTCTCGTCCGGGTAGAGCTCCTGGAGGCGATCCCATTCCGTCTCGAGCTCGGCCCGGGCATCCTCCAGGGTCCAGCCGTCGGCCAGGCGCCCGTACGGCTCCACCGCGCGCCAGGCTCGAGCGGCCTTCGCGCCCTCGCCCGGGGCCCAGGGGAGAGGCTTCCACACGTCGACGTCGAAGGGCTCGCCGACGCTCGCGGGCGCGACCCCCACGATCTCGACGGGTGACTCGTCGAGCACGATCGTCCTCCCGACCACGCCCGGGTCGGCGGCGAAACGGGTCTGCCACAGGCGGTGGCTCAGCACCGCCCGGTCCGTGTCGTCGTCCTGGGGGCCGAGCCAGCGTCCGAGGGCCGGCTGGATGCCGAGCATGTCGAAGAATCCCGGCGTCACCCAGCTCCTGCTGAGCTGCGTCGCGTCTCCCGACCCGGTCAGCGTGACGGTGGAGGGGACGAACATCCCCCCCATCCGCTCCATGGACTCGAGGCGCCCCTCGAGGTCGGCGATGTTGGGAAGGGACGCCGCACCCGCCCGCGTCAGGGACACCAGCTCGTTCGACTCGGGGTAGGGGAGGGGTCGCAGGAGGACGCCGCGGACCACGCTGTAGACCCCTGTGCTCATCCCCACACCGAGCGTCAGGGTCGCCACGACCACCACCGTGAACCCGGGCCGCCTCCGGAGCTGCCTGAACAGCACCGTGAGGTCCTGCCGAAGCTCGTCGATCCTCATCGTCTTCCTCCCCTCGCGTTCGCGGTCGGAGGTGGAGCGGCCCCGCACTCCGGACCTCTCCGATCCAAGGTGTCTCCAGTGATGGACCCTCTCCCACGTCGCGCCCCAGGCGGTCGCGAGCAACGTGCGGACCGCGTACCGCGTCGCGTACAGACGCCCGCGCACCCGGCGGCGGCGCAGCTCGGCCTCGAAGAGGTCCCGCATCTCCGGTCCGAACGTGTACCGGAATCCGGGGGGATAGAGGGTCATCAGAAGGGCCAGGAGACGCGCCCAGCGACCTTCGGGCGTCGGTCGGGTCATGCGTCGCCGCGCTCCGGACGTTCGAGCGCCAGGGCCGTGATCGCGTCCAGCTCGAGGGCCCTCTCGCGCACGGCTTCCACTCCCACCGGGGTGAGGCGGTAGATGCGCGCCGGGCGGCCGGGTCCCTCGTCGGGCGTGCCGGTCCCGTCGATCTCGAGCCACCCCTCCTCGATCCCGCGTCGAAGGTGACGGTAGAAGGCCGGTAGCGACGGCACGTCCGCCGGCGCCACGGCCCGGAGCCGTTCGAGCAGGTCGGACGCCTCCGAGGGCCCCTGGCGGAGCACCGCCAGGATCTGGAAGAGGGTGATGTGCATGGATAATTTTATCGATAGTGATAAGAATAGCGCAAGAGGCGCTCTGCCGATCCCGACCCCGTCCCGGTTCCAACGTCGGGACGGGTCCGGTGGTCCCACGAGGAGCGGAAGGAGGTCACGGGATCCGCGAGCCCACAGAGCGTCCACCCGGTCCAAGCGGATGGACCGTAACGGCCGACGATAGCCTCATGAACACCTTCGCGTTCGATCTTCGCCACGCCGCCCGGAGCCTGGGCCGGGCTCCGGGATTCACCGCCATGGCGGTGCTGACCCTCGGGCTGGGGGTCGGGGTCACCGGGGCCGTGGCCAACCTGGCGCGGGGCGTGCTGCTGGCGCCGCTCCCCTACGACGATGCCGACCGCCTGGTGATGGTCTGGGCGACCGACGTTCAGCGAGACGTCCTGGCATGGCAGCCCACCGTCGCCGACTTCCTCGACTGGCGCGAGCGGAGCCGCACTCTGAGCGCGATGGCGCCCTGGGCCCCCAGGGGGTTCAACCTGGTCGGGGGAAGCCGCCCGGAGCGCGTGCGAGGGTACCGGGTGGGGGTGGACCTCTTCGGAATGCTCGGTGTCGCTCCCGCGCTGGGTCGCACGTTCCGTCCGGAGGAGGAAGCGCCCGGCTCGCCGGCGGTCGTCCTCCTGAGCCATGCGCTCTGGACCCGCCGCTTCGGTGCGGATCCGGGCGTCGTGGGTGCGGCCGTTCGCCTGGACGACGTTCCCCACACGGTGGTGGGCGTCATGCCGCGAGGCTTCTTATTCCCCTACCGCGGCGTGGACGCGTGGGTGCCGTTCCAGATCGACCCGGCCACGGCCAGCCGCATCAGCCGGGGCATGAACGTCGTCGCGCGGATGGCGCCGGGGACGAGCCTCGCAGGCGCCCGGACGGAGATGGAGGGGATCGGGGAGGCGCTCGCGCGGGAGCACCCTGAGAGCAATGCGGGGACCGGCGTCCGCCTCGTGCCGCTCCACGAGGAGCTGGTGGCCCACGTGCGGGGCCGCGTCCTGGCCCTCGGCGGGGCCGTGGGCCTGCTTCTTCTCCTCGTCTGCGCCAACCTCATGGGGCTGCTCCTGATCCGGTGGGTCCGGCGGCGCCAGGATCTCGCCCTTCGATCGGCCCTCGGGGCACCCCGGCTCCGCCAGGTGCAGCTCCTCTTCCTGGAGAGTCTCTTCCTGGGGGTGGCGGGTGGCGTCACGGGCGTGGGAGTCGCGGCGCTACTCTCGGGCGTCACGGGCCGCTTCGTTCCGGACGCGCTCCCGCTGCGGGGGATCGTGGGTCTCGGGCCGCCCCTGCTGCTTTGTACGCTGGCCGTGAGCGTCCTGGCGGCGCTCCTGTTCGGGGTGACACCCGCCCTCGGAGTCTCCGGGACGTCCCCCATCGCCCATCTCCGCGGCCGGGGGGCGGGCGGCTCCCCCGGGACGCGCCGCGTGCAGTCGGGCCTGGTGGTGCTGGAGGTGGCGCTGGCCCTGACACTGGGGGCGGGAGCCGGGTTGCTCTACCGCTCGGTGCGGGCCCTCTACGCGGAGGACCTGGGCTTCCGGCCCGAGGGCGTCCTGGTGGCCCGGATCCAGCCTCCGGTCGAGCGGTATCCCGCTCCCGCGGACTTCGACTCCTTCCTCGCCGCGGTGCTCGACGGAGTCCGGGCGCTTCCCGGGGTGCAGGCCGCGGGCTTCGGCAGCTTCGCGCCGCTGACCTGGAGCGGCGCCATGATCTACTACCGCCCACCCGGATGGGTGGACCGGGGCGTGCCTCCCGACCTCGTGTACCTCCGACTCCTCACGCCGGGGTACTTCGAGGCGCTCGGGACGCGCCTCCTGCGCGGTCGTCTCCTCGCAGGCTCGGACGGACCAGGGGGCCCACCCGTGGCGCTCGTGAACGAGGCGTTCGTCCGGAAGTACCTTCCCGACCGGTCACCGCTGGGGGCCCGGCTACCCGTGGAATCGTACGGGTTGGACCAGCCCACCGTGGTGGGGGTGGTGGAGGACGTGCGCCTCGAGGCGGTCGACGTCGAACCCCGTCCCGTCCTCTACATGCCGCAGGCCCAGGTCACCGGCAGGAATCCCTCCTACGACGCGCGCGATCTCGTGCTGCGGACCCGGGGAGATCCGGCGTCCTTCGCCGCGGCCGTCCGGGCGGTGGTCCGGGAGGTCGATCCGACGCTTCCCGTCGAGGAGACCCGTACCCTGGCGGCCGTGCTGGACGACACGCTGGAGGCGAGTCGCTTCCACCTTCGACTCCTGGTGGGGTTCGCCTCGTTCGCCGTGGGTCTGGCGTGCCTCGGGACCTTCGCGGTCGTCTCCTACGGGGTGCAGACCCGCGTCCGCGAGATCGGGATCCGGATGGCGCTGGGGGCCGACACGTCGAGGGTGCAGGCCCGGGTCGTCGGGGTCGGAGGACGCCTGATCGTCCTGGGGGTGGCTGCCGGGACGGCCGGGGCGCTCCTCCTCGGGAGGTTCTTCGAAGGGCTGCTCCACCGGACCAGCCCCCGGGATCCGCTCACGCTGGCCATGACGGCGGTTCTCGTGGCCGGGGCGGCCCTCCTCGCCAGCTGGTTGCCGGCCCGCCGCGCCAGCCGGGTCGATCCGGCGCGGGTGCTGAGGCCCGACTGACCCGGGCGCGGGGAATCGGACGCCCCCCCGTCGGCGTCCCGGGTCGGGGACCGGCCCGCCCCCGCTCGCTACCCGACCGTGGTCCGGTCGCGCCGCGGGCCCTCCGGCGCCCCGACCTCCCCCGGTAGCGGGAACCAGCGGAGGGACTCGAAGTCCGAGGCGCCGTCGACCGTACCCACCGCCGCACCGTCCCCGGGTCCCGCGACGCCGCCCGGCCGGGCCTCCGCGAAGATGCGGCGTGCCTCCTCCAGGTAGTCCGCCAAGCGCTCCTCCGGCTCCCACAGGTGACGCGACGGGTACACGGCGCCGTCCCGGGCCAGGCGGAGCTCGTCGAGGCTGAGCGCCGGCTCCGCCGGGCCGTCCCGGTGGCTCCAGAGCGCGGTCCGGGTGTCGAAGTCGTAGCGGTCCAGCAGCTTCCAGCCGTCCCGCGCCACCATGTGGACGGCCTCGAGGATGTACTCGAAGACGGTCTCGGAGATGAAGTAGTTGAAGTTCACGCGGACCCACCCGGGCTTGATGCCCTCGCACCCCCTGGAGATCTCCCGCTCGAACGCGTGCGAGCGCTCGAGGTCGATGCCCAGGAGCCGGTGGCCGTACGGTCCGGCGCACGAACATCCTCCCCGGGACTGGATCCCGAAGAGGTCGTTGAGAAGGGCCACGACGTAGTTGTGGTGGAGGTACCGCTCCGGGCCGTGGCGGACGACGAACGACACGATCGAGAGCCGCTCGTGCTCGTGGTTGCCCAGGATCTCGAGGGCGGGATTCCGCTCCCACGACTCGATGGCCCGCCGGATGAAGGACTCCTCGCGGCGGCGGATCACCTCCTCGCCGACCTCCGACTTCACCTTGAAGACGAGCCCGGCGCGGATCGACTCGACGATGGCGGGGGTCCCGCCCTCCTCCCGGTGCTCGGGGTCGTCGAAGTAGCGGTGCTCGGTGGGGTTCACGTACCAGACCGTGCCCCCGCCCGGCACGACCGGCACCGTGTTGCGGAAGAGCTCGCGACGCGCCACGAGGACGCCGGGCGTGCCCGGCCCGCCGACGAACTTGTGGGGGGAGATGAAGATCGCGTCCAGCCACGCCTGGGACGCCTCCTCCCCCTCCTCGCCGGCCTTCCCCTCCTCCCCCTGGCCCGTCATCGAAATCTTCACGTAGGGCGCCGCCGCCGCGTAGTCCCAGAACGAGAGCGCGCCGTGCCGGTGCAGGAGGCTCGAGACGGCGCGCACGTCGGTGGTGATGCCGGTCACGTTCGAGGCGGCCGAGAAGCTGCCGATCCTCAGGGGGCGGTCCCGATGACGCTCGAGCTCCTCCTCGAGCTGTCCGAGGTCGATGCCACCGGTGAGGTCCTCGTGGATCGTCACCACGTCGACGATCGACTCGCGCCACGGCAGCTCGTTGGAGTGGTGCTCGTAGGGACCGATGAACACCACGGGCCGCTCCCGGGCCGGGATCCGTTCGCTCAGGCCGTGACGGTCGTCCAGGTCCCGGGGGATGCGGAGGTTCAGCACGCCGATGAGCTTGTCGATGGCCGCCGTCGAGCCCGAGCCCGTGAAGACCACCACGTGGTCGTCGGTGGCTCCCACGGCGCGCCGGATGATCCGCCTGGCCTCCTCGCGGAACCGCGTCGTCTGCAGCCCCGTCCCCGAGCTCTCGGTGTGGGTGTTGGCGTACAGCGGGAGGACGGCCTCGCGGATGAAGTCCTCGATGAACGACAGCGACCGGCCGGAGGCGGTGTAGTCGGCGTAGGTGACCCGCCGGATCCCGAAGGGCGTCCGGACCCCGGTGTCCGCCCCGATGACGGAGCGCCGGATGAGCTCGATCGTGCCGTCGTCTTCGGTCATCGGTCGCCACCCTCGGGCCGGAAGGTGTAGCACCACGCCTCGCCCTCCAGCACGACCTCCCCGTCCTCCCGGCGCACGACGATCCCCAGCTGGCAGACCGGCTTCGTGTCGTGGACGCTCAACACCTCGGCCTCGGCGGTGACGGTGTCGTCGATGAAGACGGGGGCCGTGAACTTCCAGTCCTGGCTCAGGAAGACGGTCCCCGGGCCCGGCATGTCCATGGCCACCAGCGCGTGCAGGAGCCCCGTGGTGAGCCCGCCCTGGACGACGAGGCGGCCGAACTTCGTCCCGCCGGCGAACGCCTCGTCGAAGTGGAGGGGATTCCGGTCCCCGGTCAGCTCGGCGTAGGTTCGCACGTGGTCCGCCGTGAGCGTCAGGCTCCGGCGGGCGCGGTCCCCCGCGGCGGGCATCCAGCCCGGCGGCGCCATCACCCCTCCCGGCGGATGCCGAAGCAGTAGAACAGCCCGTCGCCCCCGCTGGAGCGGAGGTTCTCCTGGCTGCACCCGCGGCTCCCGTGGGCCGAGTTCCACGAGGTCGGGTGCTCCCCTCCGCCGGTGCGGTCGTGGTGGCCGACCCGGGCGCTTCCCTCGCCGTCGCTGGTCCAGTTCGAGCAGGTCGTGTCCTCGCCCGGATCGAAGGCGGTCCCGTCCAGACGCGATCCGGTCAGGATGTCGTGGCGGTTCGGGTCGTCACCCCGTCCGTTCACGACCTCGCCCCGCTCGTTCAGCGACGTCTCCTTGCCCAGGGCGGCGTCCTCGGAGTGGAGGTCCTCCACGTCCCGGGCCACCCTGACCCCCTCGGCGTTGTACCAGGGCCCCGGGCCGATCCGGTCCCGGGCGTCCACGCTCGGGGCGCCGGGGGTGTCGGTCGTGCTGAGGTACGCGTGCCACTCGATCCCCTCGGAGCCGACCGCCGCGGCCAGGGAGGCGCAGTGGGCGTCGGCGCCCTCGAGTCCCCCCAGGTCCGCGCCGTCCCCGCTTCCGGTGCTGGTGATGAAGAAGGTCATGGGCTCCTCCTGGGCGGCCACGGGAGTGGCCAGCATCGGGGGAGCGAGGGCGAGCGCGAGGGCCGAGACCATCAGCCGGGTCATCATCAGTCCGCTCCGGTGGGGGGAAAAGGGTGTCGGATGGGGCCTCAACATGGTCGCCGCCGGCTCGGTCCCGCCACCCTCATCCCTCTCCGCCTCCCATCGCCTCGGGCATCCGGACCGCCACCACCCGTGCCTGCGCGGTCACCACCCCCCCGGCGGACAGCGTCTCCTCCAGCACCACCTTCCTGTCCGTGATCTCCGCCACCCTCCCCCGGACCACCAGCTCCGGGCCCAGGGGCGTGGGAGCGACGAAGACGCACTGGAGGGAGGCCGTGACGAAGCGCGGGGCTTCGCCGTCCCCGATGGCCCGGCCCTCGCGACGGAGCATCGCCGCCGCCGCGCTCCCCGTTCCGTGGCAGTCGAGCAGCGAGGCGATCAGGCCGCCGTAGACGTAGCCCGGGATGGCCGTGTGCCACGGTTCGGGGGTGAACCGGGAGACGGTCTCGTCTCCTTCCCACCTCGTCTTCAGGCGGTGCCCACGGTCGTTCAGCCGCCCGCACCCGTAGCAGTGGGCCACGTCCTCCGGGTAGAAGTCCTGTACGGCGGGCGACGGATCGGTCATGGGGCGGCTCCGGGTGCGGATGGGCACGACGCTCGCACGCAATCTAACGTCGTGGATGCGGTCGCCCGCAGGGGAGCGAGAGGTCGCAATCATTCGTCACTTGACAGTGGTCGATCGACGCACCATGATCCGTCATGGAACCGGTCGACCATCTTCCGCTCAGCCCCCGCGACTTCCTGATCCTCCTGGTCCTCGCCGACGGGGCGCTCCACGGCTACGGCATCCTCAAGGCCGTGGAGGCCCGGGTCGGCGACGAGGTGCCCCTGGACCCCGCGAACCTGTACCGGTCCCTCAAGCGACTCCGGCGGGACGCCATCGTCGAGGAGGCGGAGGCCCCCCCGCGCGACGACCCACCCCCGGAGCAGAGGCGGTACTTCGCCCTCACGGCCTTCGGCAGGGAGGTGGTGGCCGCCGAGGCCGCGCGGCTCGAGCGGCTGACCGACGTCGCCCGTCGCGCGAATCTCATCGAGCAGGGAAGGGAGGCGCTCGGGTGACGTTCGAAGGTCTGGCCGTGGGCGTGTACCGCGTCCTCCTCCTGCTCCTTCCCGGCTCGTTCCGGCGGGAGCACGGCGAGGACAGCGTCGCGCTCTTCCGGCGCACGCTGAGGGACGCCCGCGCCGAGGGCGGTCGGCGGGGTGCGTGGAGGGCGGCCCGGTCGGGGTGGGTGGGGGTGCTGCGCGGGGCGGGGGAGGAGGTGGTCGAAGCCGTGTCCGGGGGCCCGGCGTCCGGAGGGAGCGACAGGCGGAGGGGGAGGGCGATGACGGGAAGCGCGGTGGTGCAGGCGTGGCGATCGGTGGCGCGCTCGCCGGGGGTCACGGCGGGCGTGGTGGGGCTCCTCGGGCTCGGGATCGGGGCCACGGTGACCGTGCTGTCGGTGGTGGACGGCGTCCTGGTCCGCGCGCTCCCCTATCCGGAGCCCGAGCGCCTGGCGGTCGTCACGGAGGCCGCCCATTCGTGGCCCGACTTCCTGGACTGGCGGGAGACGGTCCCGGCCTTCGAGACCCTCGCGGCGGCATCGGGCCAGACGCTCACGCTGACCGACGACCGGCCCGTGGAGGTGGAGGGCGCCCGGGTCAGCGACGGGTTCTTCCGGCTCCTGGGGGCGAGGGTGGTGCGAGGCCGCCTTCCGAGCGAGGACGAGTTCCTCGAGGGGAGCGCCGTGGCGGTCCTCGGCCACGCGGCCTGGGAGCGGCGGTGGGGAGGCGATCCCGGGCTGATCGGGCGGACGATCTCGGTCGACGGGCGGCCGGTGGAGGTGATCGGCATGCTCTCGGCCGACTTCCTTCCGCCCGCCGCGCTCACCGGGCCCGCCGTGGACCTCTGGGTTCCCGTGGACCCCGGGGACCCGGACCTCGACCGACACGACCGGAGCTTCGCCGTCGTGGGACGCCTCGCGGACGGGGCGACGCTGGACGAGGCCGCGGACCAGCTCGCCGCGCGGGCCGAGGCGTTCGCGCGTGAGTTCCCGGACACGTACGCGGAGGCCGACGGGTCCCCCGTCCGGACGTTCCCTCCGGTCACGCTGCGGGAAGCCACGTCCGGAGAGGCCCGGGGTCCTCTGCTGGTCCTGCTGGCGGGCGCCGCGCTCCTGCTGCTCGTGGCGTGCGGGAACGCGGCGAGCCTGCTCCTCGCCAGGGGCACGGCACGCCGGGGGGAGCTGGCCGTGCGGAGGGCGATGGGAGGCGGGCGCGGGGCGATCCTGGGCCAGCTCCTCGCCGAGGCGGGCATCCTCGGGGTCGGGGCGGGGGCCGTGGGCCTCGCCCTGGCCCGGGGCGGACTCGAGCTCCTCCGCGCCTTCGAGCCCGGCGACCTCCCGCGGCTCGGCGAGGTGGCGCTGGACGTTCGGGTGGTGGCCGTCGCGGTGGCGGTGGCCGTCACCACGGGTGTGCTCGCCGGGCTCCTTCCCGCGTGGCGCGGCGCCCGGGTGGCGCCCGCGGCGGCGCTCCGTCGGGCCGGAGAGGGCACCCGGGGCCGGACGGCCGCCGGCCGCGGGCGCTGGCTCGTCGCCGTCGAGGCGGCCCTGGCCTCCCTGCTCCTGGTCGGGTCGCTGGCCGTCGTCCGGGGCTTCGGATCGCTCGTCGCGACGGATCCCGGGTTCCGACCCGAGGGCGCGTGGGCCGTCTCCGTGAACGTGGGGCGGGACGTCCCCGAGGAGCAGCGAGGCTCGGATGCGCGGCGGATCCGCGAGCGCCTGGCCGCGGTCCCCGGAGTCGAGGCGGTCGGGGCGGGCTTCGCCGTGCCCTTCGAGGTCAGCGGAGGGCGCCGCTGCTGCTGGCTCGGCGAGCTCCTGTACGCCGAGCGCGAGATCGAGAGGATCTGGGTGCATCCAGTGACCTCCGGGTACTTCCAGGCGCTCGGCGCGCGCTTCCGCTCCGGGGGTGGATTCGAGCCCTCCGATCGTTCCGGGGGGGAGGGGGCCTTTCCCGCGATCATCAACGCGCGGGCCGCCCGGGAGCTCTTCGGCTCGGCCGATCCCACCGGCGAGCCCGTCCGCTTTGCTTCCCTGGAGATGAGGGTCCTCGGGGTGGTCGAGGACCTGCGGACGTGGGGGGCCGACCAGCCGGTGGAGCCCGAGCTGTACATCCCCTACGACCCGCGCGGCACGTGGGCGTCGGGATTGACCTTCGCCGTGCGGGGGCGGTCGCTTCCCCCGCTGACGGCCCTGCGCGAGATCGTGGGCGAAGTGGCGCCGCGCGCCGTGGTGAGCGAGGTCCGTCCCCTCGAGGCGGTGATGGCGGCCTCCCTCGCCCGGCAGCGCTTCTACACCCTCGTCCTGGGCGTCTTCGCCGGGTGCGCGCTGGCCCTGGCCGGCGCCGGGCTGTGTGGGAGTCTCCTCTACGACGTCCGCCGACGCCGGCACGAGATGGGGGTGAGGATGGCGCTGGGCGCCCCCGCCGGAGGGCTCGTCCGGCGCGTCGTGCTCGGGGGTCTGGGGACCGTGTCCCTCGGCGCGGTGGTGGGCCTGGCGGCCTTCTGGCCACTCCGGCGCCACCTCGAAGGCGTCGTGCCCGGGGCCGGACCGGGCAGCCCGTGGGTCGTCGCCGGCTTCGCCGCCATCCTCGCCGCCGTCGCGTTGTTGGCGTCCTGGCTCCCGGCGCGGCTGGTCTCGAGGACGGACCCCGCGCGGGCCCTCCGGTAGTCGGGCCGGTCCGGCGGCGCTTCCTTGCAGCGTCCGGGGGCCGTCGCGCATCTTGGAGTCGCGCCGGTAGCGGCGGCCTCAACGGGTCCGCCGTCCCCCCGAACCGGACGCGTCTCCCATCCGCCCGTCGGACCCCGATTCCCGCTTCGGAGAGAGCGTCCCCATGGACATCGCCCGGCACCGCCTCCGCGCCGACGGAGGTGACCCCCTCCCGTTCCGCAAGAGCCCCAACGTCAGCGGCAGGCTGCAGCCCCGATACCTCGTGATGCACTACACCGCCGGCCGGAGCGCGGCGGAGTCCGTCGACTGGCTGACCCAGAAGCGGGCGAAGGCGTCGGCCCACGTCGTGGTGGGCCGGGACGGCTCGGTGACCCAGCTCGCCCCCTTCGACCGGGTGACGTGGCACGCGGGCGAGAGCGCCTGGGACGGCCTCGTGGGGCTGAACGAGTACTCCATCGGGATCGAGATGGACAACGCGGGGCGGCTCGAGCGGAAGGGGGGGAAGTGGAGCGCGTGGTTCGGGACGACCTACCCCGACGACGAGGTGATGGAGGCCGTCCACAAGCACGAGACCCGGCCGGCCGGATGGCACGTGTATCCGCCCGAGCAGATCGAGGCCGCCCTGGACGTGGCCCTGACGCTGGTCCGGAAGTACGACCTTCTGGACGTCATCGGCCACGAGGATATCTCGCCGGGTCGGAAGACGGACCCGGGCCCGGCCTTCCCCATGGCGAGCTTCCGCTCGCGGATCTACGGCCGGACCGCGGACGTGCCTCCCCCGTTCGAGACGACGACGGCGCTGAACATCCGGGAGGGAGCGGGCACCCAGCACGCAACGCTGGCGGTGTCGCCCCTGCCCGCGGGGACGCGGGTCCACGTCCGGGACACGCGGGGAAGCTGGCGCTTCGTCGAGGTGGAGGACGACGTCGACGGCCAGCCCGACGTCCTCGGCTGGGTCCACGGCCGCTACCTCCGGCGGGCGGACTGACGTCCGTCACCGGGCCCTGACGGGCCGACCGCGCGGCTCCGGCTCCCGCGCGCCGCGCGGATCGCCGCGCGGCCGCTGGGGCGCTACCGCACGGAAGGGTATTGCGTCCTCCCCGCCGACCCTTCCACCGTGTCCCGGTTCCGGTGGGCCCCGGCGGCGGGCTCGCCCTTCCCGACTCCGGTCCGGACCGTCCCGCCCATGAGCGACAAAGAGCACCCGCGTGCCCTCGACACGTCCCTGATCATCTTCGGGATGATCGTGCTCGCGGCGATCCTCACGTGGATCGTCCCCGCGGGCGCCTTCCTCAAGAACACGATCGAGGTTCCGGGCGCGGGGATGAGGGAGGTGGTGGTCCCCGGCTCCTTCGAGTTCCTGGCCCAGTCGGAGCCCCAGGGCCTCGGCGCGGTGTTGCTGGCCCCCATCCGGGGGCTCGTGGCGGCGGCGGACATCGTGGCGTTCGTGCTCATCGTGGGTGGAGCGTTCTCGGTGCTGCAGGCCACGGGGGCCGTCGACGCCGGCCTCCGCCGGCTGGTGTCCGCGGCCGAGCGCTCCCACCACGTCGATCGCCTCGTCATTCCCATCTTCATGGTCCTCTTCTCCCTGGGCGGCGCCATCTTCGGGATGGCGGAGGAGACCATTCCGTTCGTCCTGATCTTCGTGCCCCTGGCCCGCTCCCTCGGGTACGACGCCGTCGTGGGCGTCGCGATCCCCTTCGTCGGCTCCCAGGCCGGCTTCGCGGCCGCCTTCCTGAACCCGTTCACCATCGGAGTGGCCCAGGGCATCGCCGACGTTCCGCTCTTCAGCGGCATCGGGCTCCGGGTCGTGATGTGGTTCATCACGACCTCCCTGGCCATCGCCTTCGTCATGTGGTACGCGGCCCGCGTCAAGCGGGAGGGAGGGCGTAGCGTCGTCGCCGACCTCGAGGCCGAGGCACGACGAGCCGGGGACGCTGGAGGGTCGCGGGACGCCGGCGCGTCGGACCCCGGGGCGGCTCCGGGCACCCCCGCCCGGCGGGCCCCGGACGCGGGTTTGACCGGTCGCGACAAGGCCGTTCTCCTCACGTTCGCCGCCGGCATCGTGCTGCTCGTCGTCGGCGTCATCCGGTGGGGCTGGTACATCGAGGAGATCGCCGCCCTGTTCGTCGGGCTCGGGATCGCCCTGGGCGTGGTGGGCCGCATGCGACCCGGCGAGGTCTCGGGAGCGTTCATGGACGGGGCCCGGGCGCTGGTGGCGACGGCGGTCATCATCGGCCTGGCGCGCGGGATCCTCATCGTCCTCGAGGACGGGCAGGTGATCGACACGCTGCTGCACGCCATGGCGTCGGTCGTCGACGACGTGGGCCACACCGGCTCGGCCGAGGTGATGTTCGCCGTCCAGACGGCGCTGAACTTCTTCGTCCCGTCCGGCAGCGGACAGGCCGCCCTGACCATGCCGATCATGGCCCCTCTGGCCGACCTCGTGGGCGTCACCCGCCAGGTCGCCGTCCTGGCCTACCAGCTGGGCGACGGCTTCACGAACATGATCATCCCCACCAACCCGGTCCTCATCGGCGCCATCTCCCTCGGCGGCGTCCCCTGGGAGCGCTGGGCGAAGTGGATGCTGCCGCTCCAGGTGGTGTTCTTCGGGCTGGGACTGGTGGCCCTCGCCATCGCCGTGGCGATCGGCTACGGCTTCGCCTGACCGGTCGGTGGGACGCTCCGCGGCGGTGGGGGCCGGCGTGGCGTGGCTCGTCCTCCTGGCCGGGTGCGGGGGTGGGGGCGCAGGTGGCGACCTCTGTCCGCCGGGCGTGGCCCAACATCTGCTGGACGAGATCAACCGGGTGCGGGCCGCGGACGGGGCCCGGCCGGTGTCCGTGGACCTCCGCCTCGTGGACGCGGCCGGCGGGCACGCGCGTGAGCTCGCCCGGGGCGAGGCGTCGGGGCACGTGGGCCGGGACGGCTCGAGCCCGGGGACGCGCGCCTGGAGGGCGGCGTATCCGTGGGGACGCGTCGGCGAGACGGTCGCGGCGGGCTTCGAGGCCGCCCGGGAGGTCGTCGACGGATGGATGGCCAGCGAGCGGCACCGGGCCGTGCTCCTAGACCCGCGCTACCGGGACGTCGGCGTCGGAACGGCGGGCCGCGAGGGCGCCCGCGTGTGGGTGGCGCTGTTCGGCAGGGCTCTCGAGCACCCGGAGCGCCCCCGGCGGCGCTGTCAGCCCGTCGGGTGACCGGGACCCGGCTCGCCGCCCGAGCGGATGGGCCGAGCTCCCGGCTCCGGTGACGGCCTTCGGCCACGACCCGGGGCTCCGGCCCGCGCACCGGGTGAGCCGCGCAGGCCCGGGGGAGACGGAGCGGCCCGGCTCAGCGGGCGAGGCCCACCGCCCGGCCGTCCAGCTCCCAGGCCGGGTCGATCTCGATCCCCACGTGGGTCAGGGCGGTCACCGCCACGTCGACGACGAAGACCGAGTCCGGCGGGGCGCCCCGCGAGGCGGACGCGCCGCTGACGATCAGGAAGGTGGTGAGCTCCTCCGGGGAGTCGCCCCCGTGGCCGCCGTCGGCCCGCCGCCCGTGGTCCGTGCTCACCACGACCAGCCAGTCCTCGTCCGCGTAGGTGGGTCGAGCCCGGACGGCCTCCACGAGTTGACCCACCTGGGCGTCCGCGAGGGCGATCGCCCCCCGGTATTCCGCCCCGATGGACTGGAAGTGGTGGCTGGTCTCGTCCGGATTGCCCAGGTAGACGAAGAGCGCGTCCGGATCGGCGTCCAGCAGTTGGCGCACCGCCATCCCGACCGCCACGCTGTCGGCCTCCCGCCATCCCAGGTCGTACCCGTCGAGGACCTGCTTCACGTCCACCGAGTCGCTGATGGTCGGCCTCACCTCGGCCGCCCGCACCAGCGGCAGCCAGTCCGCCACGGCGAAGGTGGACAACTCCGGCCGTACCCGCTCGATCCGGGTCAGGAAGTCCGGGAAGCGGTCGTACCGCTCTCCGACGAACTCGTTGTCCGTGACGCCGTGCTTCCCGGGCCACACGCCGGTCAGCAGCGAGGACCAGCCGGGACCGCTCACGGACGGGAGGGTGGTACGCACCCGGTCGGAGAACGTCCCGTTCCTGGCGAGGGAGTCGAGGTGGGGCGTCGGCACGTCGGCCTGGACGTCGGGGCGCACGCCGTCGATGCCGATCACGAGCACCTTCGGCGTGGGCTCGGGAGGGCCGCACGCGGCGAGGGTCACGGCGGCCAGCAGCGTGGCCGGGGCGAGACGGGACATTCGACATCCTCGGACCCGGGGTGGATGGGTCGACCTCCTCCGCCCCCCAGACTGACGCCATCTCCCCGGAGATGCAAAGCCCGGCCGCGAGTGGGGTCGCCGCCGGCCCCGTCTTGCGGGCACCCGGCTCGTAGGGCACCGTTGGCGAAGCCGTCGAAGTCCTTCTCCCGGAGACCCCATGACCGCGCGACGCCTCCCGATGTCCGATGTTCCAACCGCCGTGCGCGACCGTTGCTCCTCCGCCCGGGGCCGAACGTGGCGTCCGCCGGCGCTCTCCCGGGTCCTGTCGGCCGCCCTCGCCGCCGTGGCGTTCCCCGCCTCGCTGGCGGGTCAGGCCGCGGCCGTCGCCGCCCCGGCGCGAGACCTCGCGGCGTTCGCGGACTCGGCGGTGCCGGCGATCCTGGCCGAGCTTCCGGCGGCCGGCGCCGCGGTGACGGTAGTGCGCGGGCCGGACACGCTCGTGCACGACGCGTGGGGCTTCGCCGACCTCGAGCTCGAGGTGGCGGCCCGGCCGGACCACGTGTTCCGCATCGGGTCGGTGACCAAGCAGTTCACCGCCGCCGCGATCATGCGGGAGGTGGAG
>JASFUL010000018.1:0-24459 GCA_050050315.1 Gemmatimonadota bacterium | reverse complement strand
ACGTACCGTCGCCCCCGGTGGCTCCGACGGTGTGGCTGTACGCCGTCCCCACCTCGCCGCCGGGCAGGGCGGCCATTTCGATCTCGAGCACCTCGAAGACCTCGATGGTCAGGTCCGCGGTGGCCGCCTGGCCGTCGCCGCTCTCCACGCGCACCGAGAAGTCGAACGCCCCCGTCACGGGCAGCGGCCCGCCGGGAGCCCGTGGAGAAGCGGCCGCAGCCGTGCCGGCGATCGTCCCGTCCGTCGACAGCCCCAACCCGTCGGGAAGCGCGCCCCCCGTGAGGCTCCAGGTGTTGGCGCCGTCTCCCCCGCCCGCGACCAGTCTCGCCTCGTAGCTCCGGCCCTCCACGCCGCTCGGGAGGGTGGCCGTGGTCACCGCCAGGGGGTCGTGGACGTCGAGGGTCAGGTCCGCTTCGCCGGTCATCTCGGCGCTCGTGACGCGGACGGTGAAGGTGAAGCCGCCCTCGGCCGAGGGGGTGCCCGCGATCGACCCGCCCTCGCCGAGGGTGAGTCCCGGAGGCAGGGAGCCGGCGACCACGCCGAAGGCGTACTGGCCGTCCCCCTCCGACGCCTCCAGGCTGGCCTCGTACGCCCTCCCCACCACGCCGGTCGGCAGGGACGTCGTCGTGACCTCGGGCGGGAAGATCTCCTCCTGGATCTCGAGGACGAGGGCCGCCGTGGCCGTCTGCTCGCCGCTCCGGACCTCGACGGTGAACTCGAAGACGCCGTGCTCGGTGGGCGTTCCGAGGAGCACCCCCGACCCCGAGAGGTCGACGCCGGCGGGCGTCACCCCGGCGGAGACTGTCCACGCGTAGGCGCCGTCGCCCCCCGCGGCGCTCAGCTTCCGCTCGTACGCCCGGTCCTGCACGCCCGGCGGGAGCGAGCGCGTCTGGACGACCAGCGTCTCCTGGGTCGCCACCTCCGCCGACGTCGCGGCGGACTCGTCGGCGTCCCCCTCGATCGGCGAGCACCCGTTCCGGTTGCAGGCTCGAACCAGGTACCGGTAGGAGGTCCCGGGCGAGAGCCCGGCGTCCCGGTAAAAGGTGTCGTCGGCGCCCGCGGTGGCCACCTCGGAGAAGGCGCGCGCGGGACCGCCGTCCCCGGGGGCCGCGTTCACGACCTCCTCGCGCTCGATCCTGAACTCGTCCTCGTTGTCCGAGTTGTCGTCCCACGCAAGGTCGATCTCGGTGTCCGACACCGCGAGCCCCGTGACGGAGGATGGTGCCGCCGGCGGGTCGGGATCGACCACGGTGAGCGCGGCCTCGCCGCTCCGTCCGCCCGCCGTGGCCCGGACCGTCGCGGCGCCCTCTTCGACCCCCGTCACGATCGCGGTGGCGCCGTCGCCCACCAGCGTCGCGACCGCGGCCGGAGCGACCGACCACGTGATGGGCGAGGTGGCCGTGGCGTCGTCGCCGGACTCGGTGGTGACCGTCGCGGTGAAGGTGACCGATCCGTCGATGGCCACCTCCTGGCTCGGCGGCGTGACGCTCACCCGCTCGATGTCCTGGCCTCCGGGAGTCGTCGCGTCGGAACCGCCGCAGGAGAGCAGCGCGCCGCACAGGACCACCCCGCCGACCAGGCGGAGCGGAGGTGAGGATCGGGTCATGACGGCTCGTGGCGCGGGGGGCGAGGGAGGGAGGAAGAAGGAGGCCTTCCTCCAAGCTATCCACGCCGCGGACCGGAGATCCAGACACGCGTGCGCCCGGGCGGGCTCGCATTGCGTCGCGCGGCCGGCGGCACGACGATGAGGCACTATGGCCCGTCGACTCGCCCCCGAGGAGGCCCCTCCCCATGCAGCCCACGTGACCTCGATCCTCTCCCGGCGGGAATTCGCGCGCCGCGCGGCGTCCGGGGCGGCGGCGTTCGCGGGCCTCCCGTGGTGGCGCCCGGGAAGCGTCGAGGGTCTTTCGGCTCCGTCGGGCGGGCCGGCGGGAGCGCCGGGGCCGCGCCCGGCCAACCCGGTGTTGCCGGGGTGGTACGCCGACCCGGAGGCCCACGTCTTCGACGGGCGGTACTGGATCTACCCGACGTACTCGGCGCCCTACGACGAGCAGCTCTTCATGGACGCCTTCTCGTCTGCGGATCTGGTGACCTGGGAGAAGCACCCCGGGATCCTGGACGCGACCGACGTGTCGTGGGCCCGCCGCGCGCTCTGGGCGCCGTCCGTCGTCGAGAAGGACGGGACCTACTACCTGTTCTTCAGCGCCAACGACATCCAGGACGACGACGAGGAGGGTGGCCTGGGCGTGGCCGTGTCCGACCGGCCCGGCGGTCCCTTCGAGGACACCCTCGGCCGGCCTCTGATTGGCCGCTTCCACAACGGCGCGCAACCCATCGATCCGTACGTGTTCCGGGACGCGGACGGCGCCCACTACCTCATCTACGGCGGGTGGCGTCACTGCAACATCGCCCGCCTGAACGACGCCTTCACCGGCTTCCGGCCGTGGGACGATGGCACGACGTTCCGGGAGATCACGCCCGAGGGGTACGTCGAGGGGTCGTTCATGCTCCTGCGGGGCGGTCGCTACTACTTCATGTGGTCGGAGGGCGGCTGGACCGGGCCGGATTACGCCGTGGCCTACTCCGTGGCCGACTCGCCGGCCGGTCCCTTCGAGCGGGCGGGGCGCATCCTGCAGCAGGATCCGTCGGTGGCCACCGGGGCCGGCCACCACTCGGTGCTCCACGCCCCGGCCTCCGGGCGCTGGTACATCGTCTATCACCGGCGCCCGCTCGGTGAGACGGACCGGAACCACCGGGTCGTGTGCATCGACGAGATGCGTTTCGACGAGGACGGCTTCATCGTACCCGTACGGATCACCCACGAAGGGGTCGGACCGGACCCGGCAGGGGGCTGAATCCGGCCACGCGGGGGCGTCCCCTCTCCACCCGTGCGTGGGGCGGTGGGCGCGATGGACGCACCAACGGCGGGAGGACCCGTGGATCCGGAGCGCGAGCACCGGCGTGGTCTCCGACAGCTTCCAGCCCGGCGCCGTCGGGCCACCCGGCCGGGCGAGCCGGGGCACGGCCCCAGGGCCTTGGCGCTGGTCGTCCTCGTGCTGGCGATCGAGGCGGGCGTCTCGTGCGCCGGGCACGACCCCCGGCCGGTGGCGACCCGCGAGGGGACGGACCGCGGACCGGCGCCGGCCCTCGTGATCCGGGTGAACGAGGCCGGCTACCGGCCGGGCGACCGGAAGGTGGCCGTGGCCTGCGCGCTGGAGCCCGTGGTGCTGGAGGGGTTCGTGGTCCTGGGGGAAGACGGCGCACCGGCGACGGACCGGTTGACGACCGAGTCCCGCGGCCCCTGGGGGCCCTGCGCGTCCGTGCACCACCTCGACTTCTCCGTGCTCCGGAAGGAAGGCGACTACCGGATCGAGGTCGGCGGGGTGCGGAAGCGGGTCCGGATCGCCGCAGACGCCTACGCCGGCGCGGCCGATACGCTCCTGTTCTACATGCGGCAGCAGCGCTCGGGCTTCAATCCGCTCTTCCGCGACTCGGTCCATGGGGAGACCGACGGGATCCTGGTGGATCACGTCCGGGAGGGCGAGTTCGTCCCCGTGGCCGGCGGCTGGGCCGACGCGGCGGACTACCTCCAGTACGGGACGACGTCGGCGCACGCGACGACGGCGATGCTGCTGGCTCACCGGGACCACCCGGGCGCGTTCGGCGACCGCTTCGCGGCCGACGGCCTTCCGGGCCCGAACGGACTCCCCGACGTCCTGGACGAGGCGCGCTGGGGGCTGGAGTGGCTGGCGGCCATGTACCCCGAGGACGACCTCCTCCTGAACCAGCTGGGCGACGACCGGGACCACGCCTTCTGGGACCTCCCGGTCAACGACTCGTCGGACTACGGCTGGGGCCGGGGCGGCTACCGGCCCGTCTACCCGTGCACGGGGCGGCCGCAGGGGCTGCTGGGCAACCTGAACCGCTCCGACGGGCTCGCCTCCACGGCCGGCAAGTACGCCGCCGCCTTCGCGCTGGGAGCCATGGCCTTCACGGAGCGGGACCCGGGGTTCGCCCGGATGCTCCGCGGCAAGGCCCGGGCCGCGTACGACCTGGGCCGGCGCTACCCGGGCGTCTGTCAGACCGCCCCGGGGCGGGCCCCCTACTTCTACGAGGAGGACAACTGGGTGGACGACATGGAGCTGGCGGCGGCGGAGCTCCACGCGCTCACCGGTGAGTCCGCCTACCTGGGGCAGGCCCTCGAGTACGCCTCCCGGGAGCCCGTCACGCCCTGGATGGGTCGGGACACGGCCCGGCACTACCAGTGGTACCCGTGGCACAACTACGGCCACTACGAGGTGTGGCGCCTGGCGGACGAGCCGGGGAAGGCGACCATGGCGGAGTACTACCGGCGGGGGCTGGAGGCCGTGGTCGCCCGGGCGGACTCGGCGTTCGACGTGGGGGTTCCCTTCGTCTGGTGCTCGAACAACCTGATGGCCGCGTTCGCCACCCAGGCCCTGCTGTACCGCCGCATGACCGGCGACACCTCGTTCCTCGCCTGGGAGGCCGCGGCCCGGGACTGGCTCCTGGGCCGGAACCCCTGGGGCGTCTCCATGGTCATCGGCTACCCCGGATCCGCCCGGACCCCGCGGGCGCCCCACTCGGTGGTGGCCGACCGCCTGGGCGTGGAGACGCAGCTCGGGGGGCTGGTCGACGGGCCGGTCTACCGCAGCATCTTCGAGAACCTCCGGGGCGTCGCGCTGGCCGAGCCCGACGAGCTCGCGCCGTTCAACACGGGTCGGGTGGTCTACCACGACGACCTGGGGGATTACGCGACGAACGAGCCCATCATGGACGGCACCGCCAACCTGGTCTACCTGTGGTCGGCCCTGGCGCGGCACGGTCCGACCGCTCCTGCTATTATTCGTCCCGTGTCCCCGGGGGCCGGGGCGGACGACCGGGAGCCGGACACCCGCCCGCCGAGGCCCCGGCTCCACCCACCCACACCCCGTCGACCATGATCGTCACCACGACCCCGTCCGTCGAAGGCCGCTCCATCACGTCCTACGAGGGCATCGTGAACGGAGAGGCCATCGTCGGCGCGAACATCTTCAAGGACTTCGTCGCCAGCATCACCGACATCGTCGGCGGGCGCTCGGGGCAGTACGAGAGCGCGCTCCGCGAGGCCCGCCAGGAGGCCGTCCGCGAGATGGCCCAGGAGGCCCAGGGCCGCGGGGCCGACGCCGTGGTCGGGGTGGACATCGACTACGAGGTGCTGGGGCGCAACAACGGCATGCTGATGGTGTCGGCCAGCGGAACGGCCGTGAAGCTCGGGTAGGGCGGGGGCCCCCATGAAGCGTTCCGCGGCGTCGGTTCTCGGCGTCCTGGGCGTTCTCCTGCTGGCCCGCCCGGGGACGGCGCAGACCGATCGCGCCATCCCCGAGTGGCTCGTCGTGGGGACCTGGCGCGTCGTCGACGGCCAGGCCCGCGTGCGCCATCCGTACCTGCTGGGAGAGGCGGACGCGGCGCCCGCGCCGGGCGAGCGGACGGACGGCCGCCGCTGGACGAGGGCCCGGACGGACACGGCGAACCTCGGTCGCCTGGATCTCCTGCCCGTGCTGGAGGGCGTCTCACCCGTGGCCGACGCGGCCGCCTACGCCTTCACCTGGATCACGAGCCCGGAGGATCGGACGGTCACCCTCGCTTTCGAGTCGGACGACGACCTGAGGGTCTGGCTGAACGGCCTGAAGGTGGTCGATCACGAAGTGGCCCGGGGGGTCGGCAGCGGCACCGACACCGTCACCGTGCGGTTGTCGGAGGGAGCCAACCGCCTCCTGCTGAAGGTCGTGAACCGGTCGGGTGGTTTCGGGCTGGGAGGACGGGTGCTGGGGGAGGGTCCCGATCCGGTCCACGACCTGGGGCTCTCGACGGAGCGGCCACCCTCGGCCCGGGTGGCGAGCGTCCCGGCGCCGGCGGTCACCCTGTCGCCTCCGGCGTGGGCCGCGGGCGCGGTCCTCGAGGCAGAGGAGGGAACGCTCCGGGTGCCAGTGGAGGTCCGGGCCAGCCGCTGGGGTGGCCTCACCGGCGAGGTGACGGTGGCCGTGGGCGGACGGAGCGCCACGCTGCCGCCCGGCTCGGACGGGGAGCCGGTCGCGGTCGAGATCCCCACCACGTGGCGGGAGCTGGCCGCCGCCGCGGAGGACGACGGAGGCGTCTCCGCACGGGCGGACGGCGAGCGTTGGAACCGGCCGCTGGACGCCGGGGCCGTCCTGGCCACGCTCGGCCGACCCCTCGAGGTCCACGGTTGGCGTTGGAGGGAGGCCGCCGGGGCGTGGGAGCCCCTGCCCGAACGTCCGGAGGACGACGCGTACGGGGTCGACCCCGCCCTCCGCCGCCGTGTGGCGGAGCTGGGCTTCCGGACTACCGTGCCGGCCCCCCTCGGCGGGCTGACGCTGGAGATGGACGCCGCCGAGCTCCCCCCGGGGACCGTCTTCACCGTGAACGGGACGGCGGCGCCCCGGGACGCCGCGGGTCGGGTGGAGCTGTGCGGGCCGTGCGCCGCGGGGAACGGCCTCACCGTGACCGTGGCGCCGTCGGGCGACCGGTGGTGGGACCCGCCCCGTCTGGTCGTTCCCGACCCGGGGTGGCTGGAGGTGGAGCAGGGGGTGCGCTGGGCCCGCTTCTTCCGTGGAGCCGACGCCGTCGAGGCGCCCGACCCGTCGGTGGCCCGGGAGCTGTTGGCGTCCAGCGTCGGCCCGGGGAAGGAGCGCTACCACGCCGTCGTCGGGAACTGGCTCCGGCGGCTGGAGCCCATGGCGCGGGACATCGGCTCGGACACCGTCGATCTGGTCGGGAACTCCCACATCGACGCGGCCTGGCTCTGGCGATGGCCGGAGACCGTGGACGTGGTGCGCAACACGTGGCGGTCGGCCGCCAAGTTGTTGGCGAAGTACCCGGAGGCCACCTTCGCCGGCTCCGGCGCGCAGTATTACGAGTGGCTCGAGGCGTACGAGCCCGCCCTCCTGGCCCGGATCCAGGAGCTCGTGCGCGAAGGACGCTGGGCCCCGGTGGGGGGATGGTGGGTGGAGCCCGACGTGAACATGCCCTCGGGCGAGTCGCTGGTGCGCCAGGCCCTGTACGGCCAGCGGACCTTCCAGCGGCTGTTCGGCACCACCAGCCGGGTGGCGTGGATCCCCGACACCTTCGGGTATCCCTGGACCCTGCCCCAGATCTTCCGCGACGCCGGCTTCGACTGGTTCGTCACCCAGAAGCTCCGGTGGAACGACACCGACGCCTGGACCGCCGACCGGAACCTCTTCTGGTGGCGGGGGCGGGACGGCTCGCGGATCCTCACCTACATCCCCTACGGATACTCGCACCACCTCGAGGAGGACCGCCTCGGCGCCCAGTGGATGGCCAGCCGGGACAGCACGGCGGGCGGGCGGATGCTGGTCCTCTACGGCGTGGGCGACCACGGCGGGGGCCCGACGCTGGAGATGATGGACCGGCGCAGGGCGCTGGCCCGCGTGCCCACCTATCCCGCGCTCGAGGGAAAGCTCCCGGAGAGGGCGCTCGAACGGATGGAGAAGGCGGGCGGTGCGTCGGCCCCGGTGATCGACGACGAGCTCTACCTGGAATACCACCGCGGCGTCTTCACCAGCCAGGCGGCGGCCAAGGCGTGGAACCGGAGGCTGGAGAACCTGGTCACGACCGCCGAGGCGCTGTCGGCCCACGCCGCGACCCTGGATCCCGGCGACGCGTGGTACAACTACCCACGGGGTTCTCTCACCGAGGCGTGGAAGGCGACGCTCTTCAACCAGTTCCACGACGTCCTGCCGGGCTCCGGGATCGGTCCGGTCTACGAGGACGCCGTGACCGCCTGGCGAGAGGCGGAGCACCTCCTGGAATCGCCGGTTCGGCGGGCCGGAGAGCGCATCGCGTCACAGCTCGACACCCGTCCGCCGTTGGAGGGCGCCCGGCCGTGGATCGTCCTGAATCCGTCCGGCCGGGCGCGGACGGGCGAGGTCGAGGTCGAGTGGTCGGGGAGTGGCGCCCGGGTGGTCGACGGCAATGGGGAGGAGCTGCCGGCGACCGTGCGGGGTGGGCGGCTGCGCTTCCGCGTGGCCGACGTGCCAGCCACGGGCGGGACGGTCGTGTTCGTGGTGGGGGAGGACGGGGGACGGGTCGCGGAGGGCGAGGTCGCCGGTCGCGACGGCACCGGGCCCGCCGTCCTCGAGAACGAGGCCCTGCGGGTGGAGATCGACCCCCTCAGCGGCGAGCTGTCCCGCGTCCTGGATCGCGTGGCGGGGCGGGAGGTCCTGCTTCCCGGGGGGGGCGGAAACCGGCTCGCGACGACGGTGGACGAGCCCCTCCAGTGGGACGCCTGGAACATCGACTCCGTGGAGGGTCCGTGGACCCCGGCGGCGGACACGGTCGAAGTGGGTCCGGTGACGGAGGACGCCCTCGGCGTCCGGGTCCGGGTCCTGCGGGCCGACGCCCACGGCCGCTACGATCAGGTGCTGAGCCTCCCCCGGGGCGCGCGGCGCCTGGAGGTCGAGACGACGGCCGAGTGGAGGACCGAGCACCGGCTCCTGAAGGCCTTCTTCCCCCTGGCCGTGCGTGCCGACAGCGTGTGGGCCGAGATCCCCTACGGCGCCATCGGGAGGCCGGCCACGCCGACGACGTCGAAGGACAGCGCCCGCTACGAGGTGCCCATGCAGCGCTGGATCGACGCCAGCGCAGGCGAGTGGGGCGTGAGCCTGGTCAACGACTCCAAGTACGGCTACGACGTGCGCGCCGACACGCTCCGCCTGACGCTGCTCAAGGCGCCCACCTGGCCCGACTCGACGGCGGACCGGGGGACGCACCGCTTCACCTACTGGCTGGTGCCCCACGACGGCGACTGGCGCTCGGGGGCCACGGAGGCGGCCGCGGAGGCGCTCAACCGACCGCTGCGGGCCGTGGCCGTCGACGCCCACGAGGGCGAGGGGCGGGCCCGCGGGTTCCTGGGCGTGGACGGCGCCGATCTGGGCGCTCTCAAGGTGGCCGAGGAGGGAGAGGACCTGGTGGTGCGGGTGGTCGAGCGCCACGGCCGACGGAGCGCGGCCGAGCTCGAGCTTCCCTGGCCGTTCGAGTGGCGGGAGGCGGACCTGCTGGAGCGGCCCCGGGGCGAGTGGAGCCCCTCGGACGGGGAACGCGCCGAGCTCACCCTGGAGCCGTGGGAGATCCGGACGCTGAGGGTCAGGCGGAGGTAGGGGCTCAGCGCTCGATCATGCGTGCCAGCGGGGACAACTTCTCGATCCGGTTGCAGACGATCTGGCCCGTGGTGAGGATCGGGACGGCCATCAGGGCCCCCGCCACTCCCCAGATCCAGCTCCAGAAGAAGACGGAGACGAAGACGATCACCGGGTTGAGCGAGAAGCGGTGGCCCATGACGGCGGGCGTGAGGAGGTAGGCCTCCAGCGTGTTCAGGGCCAGGTAGGCCAGCGGCGGCGCGAGCGCGCTTCCCGGCGTGGGGAACGTCGCGAGGGACACCAGGGTGATCAGGGCCACGCCGACGGCGCCGCCCACGTAGGGGACGAAGTTGAGGAGGGCGACGACCACGCCCCACAGGGTCGGATTGGGCAGCCCCAGCCTCCAGAAGGCCAGTCCCACGGCGGTGCCGAGGGCGACGTTGATGGCCGTCGTGGTGAGCAGGTATCGGGGGAGATCGTGCTCGATCCGGCGGGCGATCTCGACGAGGTGGCGACGCTGCTGGAACGTCGAGAGCAACGCGGCCGTCTTGCGGAGAAAGCGATCGCCCGAGGCGAGGAGGAAGGCCAGGCCCCGCCTTCCGTCCCCGATCCGATGTCGTCCACCGCCTCGCGTACCTCTCCCACGGAGCGGTAGAACCCTTCGACCCGGGCTCGGGCCTCCACCAGCGTCTGCGGGGCCGACCGGATCCAGTCCTGGGCCGGCCCGGCGAGGCGATAGACGCCGGATCCGACGACCCCGAGGACGGTGAGCATCACGAGCGCCGCCCCCGCGGCGTGGGGAAGACCCACGCGGCCGAGGCCGCGGACCACGGGGGCGAGCAGGAAGTTGAGCAGGACGGCCGCGGCCACGGGGACGAGGAACGCGCGGCCCGCGTAGAGCGCGAAGACTACGGCCAGCAGGAGCAGTCCTTTCACCGGGATGGCGAGGGGCCCGAGGACTCCCCTGAACGGCACGGCGAGGGTCGTGAGGTCCTCGGAGACGTGCTCTCCGCTCGCCGGATTCCCCTGCGTGGCGTCCTGCTCGTCCGCGTCCTCCGATTCTCCGCCGGGCGTCACCTGGCGCGGGTCCACCGCGGTCCTCTCCACCATTCGATCTCGTCTCCGGGCTCGGGCCGGGCCACGCGGTCGATCCGCGCGCCTCGATTCCTGAGGAGGCCTCTGCAACCGACGTGCCCGGCAGGGGCGGCGAGGACCTGATCGACTAGCGCCCCGGGCCGGGACCCATGTGCCGATCGAACCACCCGAGGAGGCGCCTCCAGTAGTCCATCTGATTGGCGACGCTCCAGTCTCCGGACCAGTGGCCCTCGCCTTCGTACCGCGCCAGGGCGACGGGTCGGTCCAGGCGGCGGAGCCCGACGAAGATCTCCTCTGCCAGCCAGATCGGGACGGTGGGATCCTCGCTCCCGTGCAGGAGGAGCAGCGGCGCGGTGACCCGGTCGAGGAAGAGCACGGGTGAGTTGTCCCGGTACCGCTCCGGGACCTCCCAGAGCGGCGCCCCCATCCGGCCCTGCCCCCGCTCCGACCACCGGGTGCGGGCCGATCCGTCCTCGGCCATCCGCCCGTAGTTCGCCACGAGGTCCCCCTGGGCCGCGCTGGCGACGGCGGCCGCGAAGCGATCCGATCGCACCAGGAGCGCCAGGGTCCCGTACCCGCCGTAGCTGTGACCGGTGACCCCGATCCTCTCCGGGTCGGCGATGCCGAGGTCGATCAGCCGCTCGACGCCCGGGAGGACGGCCCGGGCGTGATCCGCCATCGGTCTCCCCACCCGCAGCGGGACGTCGGGGACCAGCACGGCGTACCCGTTCGAGGCCAGGAGCTGACGGTGTCGGTCGAACCGGTGCAGGGCGGTGACCCCGGAATCGCCGCCGTACACCTGGACGACGAGGGGCACCCGCGTGCCGGGCCGGTGGCCGGGAGGGAGCAGCACCGTGCCCGCGAGCTCCTCCCCGTCTCCGGTGCGCCATCGCACGACGCGGTCTTCGCCGAGGATGGACGGGTCGAAGCCGGGATTGAGGCGGGAGACGGGGTGGAGGCGCCGGAGCTCCGGCCCGAGCCGCCACAGCTCCGGAGCCCGCCGGGTGGTGGAGAAGCGCGCCACGGCCAGGGAGCCGTCGCCGGCCAGGTCCGTCCCGAGCGCTCCGCCGTAGCTCCCGGGCTCGGTCCGCACGCTCGACGCGCGGCCGCTTGCGGGATGGAGCCGTGCGAAGCCAGGGTCTCCCGTGCGACTCTCCACGACCCGCAGGAGGAGGGTTCCGTCGTCCGCCGGGCGCAGCGAGGGAGAGGAGCGCGGAGCCACGAGGTCGCCCGTCCGGTAACCGGGCAGGGTGATCAGGGGCGTCGGCTCCCCGGGTCCGGGGCGCCCGAGCCCGACGCGCCACACGGTGTCCGGGCCGGCCACCAGGAGCGCCTCGCCCGACATGGTCCAGACCGGCGGAGCGTCCACGTCCCATCCGTCCCGGAGGCCCGCGACCCGGGCGCGGGCTCCAGTGGTCGCGTCGGCCACGAACAGCCCGGCCTCGCCCTCGTTCCCCCGGGAGAGGTAGGCCAGGCGCGATCCGTCCGGGGACCAGCTCATCCCCCGGCCCCAGGTCTGGCCGACGCGCCCCGGGAGTTCCGTCACCGTCCCGTCCGCGAGCGAGACGAGCGCGACCCCGAACAGGGTCCTCTCGTCCCGGACCTCCACCAGCTCCATCATCGCCACGCGGCGGCCGTCCGGAGCCACCCGCCAGCTCATCGGCAGACGGCCGCTCGTGAGGCGCTCGACCCGGCCGCTCTCCACGTCGACGGCGGCCAGGTCTCCGCCATACTGCCACCGCGTCCACGCGGGGAGCGAGCCCCCTGCTTCGGCCCGGTCGTCCTCGAGCGTGTCCTGGACGCCGGACGCCCGGAGCGGACTCACCCGGTCGGAGCGGAAGACCCGCACCGTGGAAGCGCCGTCGGACCCGTCGACCGGTCCGGCGGCGCCCGGGGTACCGGCGACCCCGGGCGTGGCCCGACGCAGCATCTCCCGGGTCCCGATCCCCTCGGGGAGGACCTTCACCACGATCCTGCCGCCGTCCGGCGTCCAGGCTGGGAGCGTCGCGATCCAAGTGACCCACAGGTCGGCGTCCTCGAAGCTCCGGCTCCGCTCGGGCCGCTGCATGTCGTGGACCCGGAGCCGGAAGGCGCCGTCCTCGACCGCGAGGTGGGCGAGACGGGTGCCGTCGGGCGACCAGGCACCGCCCCACGTGTTCCGGCCGAAGGCCGTGGACCGTCCCGTGGACGTCTCGACCATGCGGAGCTCGGTCCAGGTCCCTCCGTCCGACTCCAGGAGCGGCCGGGTCCTGCCGACGGTCCGGCGGGGACCCTCGACGGTGAAGGTCAGGAAGGCTCCGTCCCCGGGGGACAGCATCGGGGAGGACCGCGACGGGATGCCACGGAAGTCCACGACCTGCTCGACGGTCAGCGCCTTCGCCGGGGGACCGTCCCCTGGCGCCTGGGCGGCGGTGGGGGAGAAGGCCGCGGCGGCCGCGAGGAGCGGGAAGAGCCACCCGGCGGGCCACCGGAACGTCGTCGATCCATGCGACATCCTGCACTCCTGGTCGAGGCTTCCGGGGTCCCCGATCGGCCGAACGGCGCGCTTGCCGGTCGCACCGCGGGGCGCGGACCGGTAACGTCCGGCGTGCGGCTCCGGACCTCAATGGACGATCTGTGGGGATCTCGTCATCGAATCCTGATGAGGCCGGAACCGGGGGCCGGGTCGCGTGGCCCGCGCGGAGAGGAGCAAGGGAAGCGGAGGGCATGGGACTCATGGGCGAGGACGAAGCGAGGCGGAGCCGGCGATTCCGTCTCGGGGACTTCGAGCTGGACCTCGAGACGGGCGAGCTTTGGCGGGACGGCGCGGTGGTGGAGCTGCCTCCCCAGCCCACACGCCTGCTCCTCCTCCTGGCCCGTCGGCCGGGCCGGCTGGTGACCCGCGAGCAGATCCGCGAGGAGATCTGGGGAGACACGGTCGTCGAGTTCGACACGGCCATCAACAGCGCCGTCCGGGCGGTCCGGGCGGCCCTCGGTGACGACGCCTCGGATCCGCGCTACATCGAGACGGTCCCTCGCCGGGGGTACAGGTTCGTCGCCGAGCCGGCCTCCGCGGTGGACCGGGAGGAGGAGGCGGCGCGGGAGGGCGCGTCGTCGCGGGGGGCTCCGAGCTGGCTGTGGCCCGCCGGGGTGGCTCTCGTCCTGTCGCTCGCCCTCCTGTTGCTCCCGAGGATGCTGCCGGGCCCCACCGCGTTGAGGGTCACCGTGGTCCCCGCCCGAGCCTCGGTGGCGGACTCCCCCGCCGACACGCTGTCCGGTCCCCTCACGCGGGCGCTGGAGGAGGGCATCCGGACGCTCGACCCCCGCCGGGTCCGGCTCGTGGAATGGGCCGGGCCGGTCGCCTACGACCGCGCGCGCCGAGCGCTCGTGCGGGACGGCGAGGACCTCGAGGTCGACCTGGCGGTGGAGGTCGACCTGGGCGTCCAGGGAGACACCCTCCGGGCCGGCGTCTCGCTCTCGGACGTCGGGCTGGGAGCGCAGCTCTGGCACCGGACGTTCGAGCATCCCCTGGAGGACCCCGGGGGAGCGGTCGAGCGCATCCGGGAGAGGGTGGAGGAGGAGCTCCGCGCGAGGGCTCGGGAGGAATCGTCGGAGGTTTCCCCACAGAGCTCCGTCTCCCGACGGGTTACCTTTGTGCCGCGGGACGCGTGACGCTCGAGACGAGGATCCCCCGATCCTGCCGTACCGCCTCCGGGTGACCCCGGAGCGCGGCGCAGAGGAGGCACGAATGACGACGGATCAGCAGGTGATCGACGGCCTGAACGACCTTCTGGCGGACGCCACCGTCTTCTACCAGAAGCTCCGCCACTTCCACTGGAACGTGGAGGGCCGGACCTTCTTCGAGCTCCACGAGAAGTTCGAGGAGCTCTACACGGGATGGGCCGACAATATCGACGAGATCGCCGAGCGCATCCTGATGGTCGAGGGTGTTCCGCTTCACACGCTGGCGTCGATGCTGAAGTCGGCCCGGCTGAAGGAGGAGGAGGCCATTCCCACGGCGCCCGAGATGGTCGCCATGGTGCTGGCCGACCTGGAGGCCATGCACGCCAACTCCGGCCAGCTCGTGGAGACGGCCGACGAGGCCGGCGATCGGGGCACCGCCAACCTCCTGGACGACCTCCGGGACGGGATGGAGAAGGACCTCTGGATGCTCCGCGCCTGGAAGAAGGAGACGGCGGCGGCCTGGAGCTGACGCCGAGACAGGCCCCCCGCGCCCGCCGTGGCCGCTCGTCCGGGTCCGGCGGGCGCGGTGCTATTCCGCCCAGAGGTCGCGGGTGCGCGCCGAAACCGACCCTCCGTCGGGGCGTACGATTCCATGCACCCGAACCCGACCAGGATCACGATGAAGACTCCAAGCCATCGGTTGCGGCTCGCACTGCTCGTCTGCGCTCTCACGCTGCCTGCCTGGGCGTGCGGCGACGACGACCCCCTGGGGCCCGAGGACGTGAACTACGCCCCCGAGCTGGGGGTCGATCTGAGCCAGATGACGCGGCTTCCCACCGGCGTCTACGTCCAGACGCTCACGGTCGGGCTCGGGAGCTACGCGGTGCAGGCGTCGGACTCGGTGGAGATCGACTACACCCTGTGGCTGCCGGACGCAACCGTGATCCAAGCCGACGAGGTGGGCATCCACGTCACACGGCTGATCCCCGGCTTCCGCGACGGGATCCTCGACATGGTCGAGCAGGAGGTCCGCCTGATCGTCGTGCCCCCCGAGCGCGGCTACGGATCGAACCCGCCGACGAGCTCGGGCATCCCACCGAACTCGGTGCTGGTGTTCCGGGTCGAGCTGCTGGAGGTGCCGAGCAAGTCGTAGCCTGACCGGCCCTTGACGCATCAACGTAGGTTGATGTATCATGCTGGCATGACGAACGACACCCTGCACAGCCAGGCCCTCCTCCAGCGGTTCCAGGCCGTGGCCGAGGAGACCCGGTTCGAGATCGTCCGGCGGCTCTCGGGCGGGGAGCGGTGCGTGTGCGAGCTCCAGGACGACCTCGACGCGGCCCAGTCGCGCCTTTCGTTCCACCTGAAGAAGCTGAAGGACGCGGGCCTGGTGTCGGACCGCCGGGAAGGGCGGTGGGTCTACTACTCCCTCGTGCCCGAGGTCCTGGAGGAGATGAGGGCGTTCCTGGGCGAGGTGAAGCCCGCGGAGGGGTGGAGGTCGGCTCGGCGGGGCGGCGATTGCTGCGTCTGACCCGTCGCGCTTTTTCTTTTGGCTGACATATCAAGTGTTGTTGATACGGGGGCGATCATGGCGACGGATGTGAAGTCGGTGGTGCGGGAGAAGTACGGCGAAGCGGCCACGCGGGCGGCCGCCGGATCGAAGGGCACGTGCTGCGGCACCTCGTGCGGGTGCGGGGACACGGGGGGCGACGGCGGCTTCGCGGACCCCATCACGCGCGACCTCTACGACGCCGTGACGACCTCGTCCCTCCCCGAGAAGGCGGTGCTGGCGTCCCTGGGGTGCGGGAACCCCACGGCGCTGGCGGAGCTGGCGGAGGGCGAGGTGGTGCTCGACCTCGGGAGCGGTGGGGGCATCGACGTTCTTCTGAGCGCGAAGCGCGTCGGGCCGACGGGAAGGGCCTACGGGCTCGACATGACCGACGAGATGCTGGCGCTGGCGCGCCAGAACGCGGCCGAGGCCGGCGCGGAGAACGTCGAGTTCCTGAAGGGGGACATCGAGAACATCCCCCTGCCGGACCAGAGCGTCGACGTGATCATCAGCAACTGCGTCATCAACCTGTCCGCGGACAAGGGGCGGGTGCTCGAGGAGGCCTACCGGGTCCTGAAGCCGGGGGGCCGGTTCGCGGTCTCGGACATCGTGGTGCGGGGCGAGGTGCCCGACGAGGTGCGCCGGAGCCTGGAGCTGTGGGTGGGGTGCGTGGCGGGCGCCCTCGAGGAGCGGGAGTTCGAGTCCCTCCTGCGTCACGCGGGGTTCGAGGAGCCGAGCCTGGAGCCGACCCGTGTCTATCGGCTGGAGGACGCACGCTCGTTCCTGGAGGACGCCGGTCTCGACGCCGACGCCTTCGCCGGGGCCGTGGAGGGCCGGATCATGTCGGCGTTCGTCCGGGCCCGGAAGCCGGAAGGGGGCGTGGCCGACCGGTCGTCGACGGGCCCTGCCGGGGGCGACGCCCCCTCACCGACGAAGGACGATCGCGGCTGCTGCGGTCCCGACTGCTGCGGCTGAACGGTGGTGGAGCGAGCGGGCGGCAGCGCCGTCGGGGTCCCGGTCCTGCGATCGGCGGAAGCGTCGGACAGGGAGGCCATCGTGCGGCTTCTCGAGGACGCGGAACTGCCGGCGGCCGGTGTGGACGACTTCCTGCCGCGCTTCGTCGTCGCCGAGGGGGGCGGGCGCATCGTGGGGGTGGCGGGCCTCGAGGTGCACGGTCGTGACGGGGTCCTGCGCTCGGTGGTCGTGTCGCCCGCGCTTCGGGGACAGGGGCTGGGGGATCGACTGACGACCCGGATCGTCGACTCGGCCCGCGCCGCGGGCCTCCGTCATCTCTACCTGCTCACGACCACCGCGGAGGACTACTTCCCCCGTCACGGGTTCCGCCGGATCGATCGCGAGGAGGCGTCCGAGGCCGTGCGGGAGAGCGTGGAGTTCCGGGAGGCCTGCCCGGCCTCGGCGGTGGCGATGGTCCTCGAGCTGGAGGCGGGACGGTGAAGTACGCGTTGATCAGCGACATCCACGGGAACCTCCCCGCCCTGGAGGCCGTGCTGGCCGACGTCGACCGCCGCGACCCGGACGGCGTCTACCACCTGGGGGACCTGGTGGGGTACGCGCCCTGGCCCAACGAGGTCGTAGAAGTCCTGAGGGAGCGAGCCATCCCCGGCGTGGCCGGCAACTACGACTCGACCACGGCCACCGACTACGACCACTGCGGATGCCGCTACGACGATCCGGAGCAGAAGGCCTTGAGCCACCTGAGCTACGGATGGACCCGGGCCAACGTCTCCGCTCGGACGAAGCGGTGGTTGGGGGGGCTCCCGTTCCGCATCGACGTCCGTCCCCTGGGTGGCCACACGGCGGGGCCACGCCTGATCCTCGTCCACGGCAACCCGGTCCTCAACACCGTCTACTGGACCGAGGATCGCTCGGACGGCTTCTGCGCGAAGATGGCCGAACACCTGGGCGCCAGGCCCGGCGACGCGGTCGCGTTCGGCCATACGCACCGGCCCTGGCATCGCCCGATCGGGGGCATCGCCTTCGTGAACACCGGATCGGTGGGACGGCCCAAGGACGGCGACCGGCGTGCCGGCTACGCCGTCGTCGACATCGACGCGGAGGGCGTGCGGGTGGAGATCGTGAGGGTGGAGTACGACCTGGAGCGCGCGACGACGGCGATCCGCGAGAGCCAATTGCCCGACCGGTTCGCGGAGGACTTGGAGACCGGCGGGACGCCGAAGCGCGAGGTGGCGGATGCCCGCTGACAGTTCTCCTCGATGCGCGACCGGAGGGCCGCGACGATGACGCAGCGCGGCGTGGCGGGACGGATGTCCCTCCTGGACCGGTACCTCACGGTGTGGATCGGCGCGGCGATGGTCGCCGGGGTGGCTCTGGGCTACCTCGGGCCGGAGGCCGTCACGGCGATCAACGAGTCCACGCAGGTCGGCACGACCTCCATCCCCATCGCCGCCGGCCTCATCCTCATGATGTACCCGCCGCTGGCGAAGGTCCGCTACGAGGAGCTGGGAGACGTCTTCCGGGACTGGAAGATCCTCGGGCTGTCCCTCGTCCAGAACTGGGTGATCGGCCCGCTCCTCATGTTCGGGCTGGCGGTGCTCTTCCTTCGGGGTCACCCCGAGCTGATGGTGGGGCTGATCCTCATCGGGCTGGCCCGCTGCATCGCCATGGTGATCGTGTGGAACGACCTGGCCGAAGGCGACAGCGAGTACGCCGCGGGGCTGGTGGCCTTCAACTCGATCTTCCAGGTCCTCTTCTACTCCGTGTACGCCTGGGTCTTCATCACCGTGGTGCCGGAGTGGCTCGGGTTGGAAGGAACCGTCGTGGACATCACGATGGGCCAGATCGCCGAGAGCGTGTTCGTCTACCTCGGGATCCCGTTCCTGGCGGGTATGGTCACACGGTTCGTGCTGGTGAAGGCGAGGGGGAAGACATGGTACCACGAGCGCTTCATCCCCCGGATCAGCCCCGTCACCCTCGTCGCCCTGCTCTTCACCATCGTGGTGATGTTCTCGATCCAGGGCGAGGCGATCGTGGAGCGGCCGTCGAGCGTGGTGCTGGTTGCGGTTCCGCTGCTGCTCTACTTCCTGGCCATGTTCGCCCTCACCTTCTTCATGAGCCGGAGGGCGGGCGCGAACTACCCGCAGACGGCCACGCTCTCGTTCACCGCGGCGTCGAACAACTTCGAGCTGGCCATCGCCGTGGCGGTGGGCACGTTCGGCATCGCCCACGGCGCGGCCTTCGCGGCCGTGATTGGCCCGCTCGTGGAGGTCCCGGTGCTGATCGCGCTGGTGAACGTCGCCCTCTGGTGGAGACGGAAGTACTTCCCGGAAGCCGAGGCGCGGATCGAGGAGGTGTCGAGCTGCGCGGTGCCCTCGGGGGTCCGTTCGCCCTCCTGAGGCCGGCCTCCCGGGTCAGGCGCGGGGCAGGCCGTCCACCAGCTCGACCATTCGCCTCCGGTCCTCCTCCGTCGGGAGCCGGCCCCGGGCGGCTCCGAGGTTCTCCAGCATGTGCTCGGGGTCGCCGGTGCCCGGCGCCGCCACCGTCACCGCGGGGTGCGAGACGACGAACTTGAGCATGAACTGGGACCAGGCGTGGGCGTCGAACTCCGCCGCCCACTCGGGGAGCGGTCGGTCGCCGATGCGCTGCCACATGCGGCTCCGTCCGAAGGGCAGGTACACCATCACCGCGATCCCCTCGTCCTGCGCGAGCGGGAGGATCTCCTCCTCGGCCACCCGGTTGTCGACCGCGTAGTCGACGCCGATGAAGTCGAGGGGATACTCGCGCATGACCCGTGCGAGCTCCGGGTACTGGCGCTCGCTGGTGGTGGTGATGCCGATGTAGCGGATCCGTCCCTCGTCCTTGTACTCCTGGAGGATGCCGAGCTGGGTCGGCGGATCGCCCATGTTGTGCACCTGGTCCAGGTCGATGACGTCCAGACGCAGGCGGTCGAACGACCGCTCGATCTGCGCACGGACGTCGGCCGGGTCGGCCGAGCCGCCGCCGCGGCCGACGACGTTGACCTTGGTGGCCCAGAAGATCCGGTCCTGGAATCCGTCCTCTTCGGCCCACTCGCCGGACAGCTCCTCGGACGCGCCGCCGCCGTACCCCGCCGCGCTGTCGAACATGCGCCCCGACCCCGGTGCCCCGTCCGCCAGCGCCCGCAGCACCGCCCGGTGGTCCGCCAGCTCCTCCTCCGTGGAGCGGGTCGAGATCCAGCGGCCGCCGAGACCGATCACCGGGATCCGCTCGCCGGTCGACGGGATCGGCTTCATGATCTCCGGCTCCTGAAGCCCCCGTTGGAGGGCCTCGAGGATGCGGGGATCGAGGGTGAGCGCCGCTCCGGCGCCCGCCGTGATGCGGAGCATGTCGCGTCGGGTCAGCATGGGCGTCCTCGAGGGGTGGGTCCGTGGGGGAGGGACGGGTGGGCCTTCCTTGCACGAACCGTATACCATGGGCCGCGCCTCGGGTTCAAGGGAGATGTCATCCCCCCTCGGTCGAACCGGCCCCTGCACCTTCCGCTCCTCCAGCCACGCCTCCAGCGTGGTGGCGGGCGCTCCGAGAAGCCGGTCCGCTTCGGTCGGATCGCCGAGCTCCTGCACCCGGTCGACGCAGGACGGCGATGCCGATCCACAGGTCGGCGCTCGCCACGCTCGAGTCCCGTCGGGAGGGGTGGAAGCCGGCTGCCCTCCCGATGACGCTCGTAGTAGGCCCTCCGGACGGCAACCGTCCGTTGCTGTCCCTCGGGCGCGCTCCTACGTTTCGGTCGAACGTGGTACGTGCCCGTGGAGTCGAGGAAGGGATGGAGCGTGGATAGCCTCCGAGGTCGGCTGCTCGTCTCCGGGGGCGGGCTGTTCGACCCGAACTTCCGTCATACCGTCGTGCTGGTCGGCGAGCACGGAGCCGAGGGAGCGCTGGGAGTGGTCCTGAACCGCCCCCTCGAGGTGACGGTCGACGACGCGTTCCCGCCCCTGGCCGCGCTGGTGGGTCCGGGCGAGCCTCTCTTCCAGGGCGGTCCCGTGCAGCCACGCCAGCCGGTGCTGCTCGCCGAGGTCTCCCACCCGGAGATCATCGATGTGCCGGTCTTCGGGTCCGTGGGGTTCCTCACGGGCGAGGTCCCGTCCGAGATCCGGCACGGGGTCCTGCGTGCGCGCGTCTTCGCCGGTTACGCGGGATGGGGCGCGGGCCAGCTGGAGGCCGAGATGGAGACCGGCTCCTGGATCGTGGATCCGGCCCGTGAGGACGACGTCTTCACCGGGGAGCCCGACACGCTGTGGCGCAGGGTGCTGGAGCGGAAGGGTCCCCGCTACCGCAGGCTGTCGCGGATGCCGTTCGATCCGTCGGTGAACTGAGGCCACGCTGCTCCCGGCGTCGCGACGAGGCTCGTCGCGGTGTCGTCCCCCGATGGTCCGGTACCGGTGTGCAACGGAGGAGTCATGTCGGCTCCACTTCCACCGTCAGGTCCGTCACGTCGTGGTCCCCGTGGAAGTACGCCATGTTCAGCTCGTAGACGGGCAGGAAGGCATAGCCCCAGCGTGAGGCGTCGGGCTCGGTCACCCGGAGGATGATCACGTCCGAGTCGACCTCGGTGCCGACGGGAGGCATGAGCCCACCCAGGGAGACGACGGCCGAGCCGTCCCGGCCGGTCACGGCAACGACGTCCGGGTCCGGGCCGTGACGGTTGTGGTACGTCTCGACGTGGTGGTCGAAGAACGCCTCGACTCCCACCCCGGCCGGCGCCGGCTCACCGTCGAGAACGATGTGGAGGCGCACCCTCTCGGGCACGTACCGCTTGTAGTCGTTCTCGTCCTGTGAATCCCAGGACCAGCCGCGAAGCGAGTTGCCGAACGCGTCGATCCACCAGGGCGTCCGGAGGCCGGCCCGCATGTTGAGCCCGTAGGCGGTGTGCGGGTCCACCCGGGCCGGGCGCTGGTGACGGGTCCCCATGAGCCGCCGCCAGTACGGCGACTGAAAGACGTAGGACTCCCTTCCGCCGGTCTGTTCGGGGGGAAGGAAGGGCATCCGCTCCCCCCCCGCTGCCAAGCTCCCGTCCGGCTCGCGGATCAGCACCTCGCTGCCGTTGGGGCTTCCGTGGAGGACCCAGTAGGAGTACAGGTCGCCGATCCCCCGCTGGTGGAGCACCTCGTGGAGGGGCATGTCGTTTTCCACGAAGAGGCTCTTCGGGATGGGCCGCGCAGACGGCGTCAGCCAGTACCAGTACAGATCGGTCGGGACCTCCTTCGGCCGGGGGGAGCCGGTCGGCAGGACCTCCACGACGTCCAGGCGGAGCCGGTCCAGGATCTCGGGCGGGCCCTCGGGAGAACGGTACGCGTCCAGGGTGCCGTTCCACGCCCGCACCTCCCGCCCGGCCCACACCTGGAACGGCCCGAGACCGAGCTCTTCCTCGAAGGCCTCGGCGAGCGGGGCTTCCATCCACAACGTCACGGAGAGCCCGTCCGAGAGGACCGTGAGGGCGTCGTCCCTCTCGGGGGCCACTCCGGGCGGGGCCTCCACCCTCAGGGAGATCTCCTCCCGGCTCCCGGTCCAGGTCCGGGGCAGCTCCACCACGGTCTCTCCGGGAGGGAGGTCGACCGATCCGTCCGCGATCGCCATCCCGTCGACGCTCCAATGGAACCCCACGTCGTCTGCGGTTTCGTCGCCGCTGTTGTAGAGGTGTCCCTGCCACCTCACGTCCTGGCCCGCGTCGGGCCAGCCGGCGTCGGGAGGGGCTCCCACGTGGTCGGGAGGCGGAATGTGGGGCAGCAGCGAGATGTGGGTCACGTGGAGGCTCGGCGGGTCGGCGAGTGAGTCGTCGACGGGTGGATCCAGCGCCGCGTCACCGCAGGCGTTCGCCGCCACGAGGATCCACGCGGCGACGACCGCCCGGGTCGTAGCTCCCGCCGGACCTGCGCTCCACCGACGAAGCCCCCTGTGCTCTCCCGCCATCGGACCTCCCTCCCGTTCCCCGAATCACGGCCGGCGCCGACGCCGGCACTTGCTTCGAAGACGTCCGAGGACCCTGGGCTCTGTCATCCGTGGAGGCCGTCCCGTCGGTGGGGGCTCCGGACCTTCCCGTCCTTCAGTCCCGGGCCAGCACCCGCGCGGGGGCGATGCGCAGCGCGGTGCGGGCGGGCCCCTGGGCCGCCAGCACCACGGCACCGCAGAGCACGGCCGCGGCCGCGAGGAGCGAGACGGGCTCGAAGGGCGGCACGCCGTAGACCAGGCCCCGGAGCAGCCCCGAGGTGAGATAGACGCCGACGGCACCGATCCCGAGCCCCACCAGCAGCGCGGCCAGGCTCTCTCCCAGTACGGTACGCAGCACCTCTCCCGACGACGCCCCCAGCGCCACCCGCACCGCGAGCTCCCGGCGGCGCGACGTGGCCGCGTACGACACCGCCGAGTAGAGGCCCAGCACCGTGATCAGGAGCGCGAGCATGGTGAATCCCGCCACCAGGCGTGTCGTGAAGCGGACCCGGCTCGTGGCTTCGGCCAGCAGGGCCTCCATGGGCCGCACGTCCTCCAGCGGGATGTCGGGGTCCAGCTCCGCCAGGGCCGCCCGCACGGTCGAAACGACGCTCCCGGGGCCCCGGTCCTCCGCCACGCGCACCACCAGCCTCGATGTGGACAGGGACGTGTACCCTCCCTGGGAGACGTGCACGTACATCTCGGGTCGGGCGGGTTGGATCAGGTCGGTGCGCTTCACGTCCGGGACGACCCCCACGACGCGGAGCCAGGGGTAGGGCGCGTCCGGGGCGCCGCCGAGCTTCATGCGTCGGCCCAGGGCTTCCCCGTGGGGGAAGCGTTCGGCCAGGGACGCGCTCACCACCACCACGGGCTGGGAGCCGTGGCGGTCGGCGCGGGCGAAGCCACGGCCCCGGAGCAGGGGGATCCCCAGGGCGCGGAAGTACCCTTCGCTCACCACCGTGTAGTCGACGAGCGCGAGCTCGTCGAAGGGCGCCTGGCCGTCGATCCAGTAGACCGACGACTCCTGGCTCCCTCCGAAGGGAAGCGGATACGCGGCCGCGGCGGCGGCCAGGTCCGGCTCGTTCTCGAGGCGCTCCACCAGCGCCCGGTGGAAACGGGGGACCGGGGGGTCGGCGCCCTCGGCCGGTAGGGCGCGCTGCACGGCCCGGGCCCGGGCCGCGTCGGGATAGCGTGTCTCCGGCAGCGTGATCTCGGCCGTGAGGACTCCCCGGGGGTCGAAGCCCGGGTCGACCGACAGGAGGCCCATGACGCTCCGGACCAGCACGATCGACCCGGACAGGAGGACCAACGTGGCGGCGAGCTCCACCGAGACCAGCGCCAGTCCCGCCCGGCGTGTCCCCCGGGCGCCCGCGTCGCGGCTTCCCCGGAGCACGTCCCCCAGCCGCCAGCCGCGCACCCGAGCGACCGAGCCCAGGGCGAGGCATCCGGCTCCGGCCATGGACATCGCCACGGCCAGCCCCACGAGGGGGAGGGGGACGTGGAGCCGGTCCACACCGGGCATGCCGTCGGGCGCGGCCACCCGCACCAGGCGGGCGAGCGCCGCCGCGAGCCCCGTGCCCCCCAACGCGACGAGCGCGGCGAGGATCAGGCTCTCCGTGGCGATGAGCGCCGCCACGCCACGCCGTCCCGACCCCAACGCCATCCGGACGGCGAGGTCGCCGGCGCGGGCCTCTCCCCGGGCCACCCCGACGCCCGTGACGTTGCCCATGGCCACCAGCAGCACCAGCGTCGCCGCCACCACGAGCAGCACCACTGCCGGCCGGATCCGTCGGGTGGCCTGCTCGCGGATGGGCACGGCACGGAGAGCGTAGGGGAGCTCCTGGCCCCGGAGGCGGTCACCGAGCTGCTTCTCGAACGCCCTCGTCGCTGCGGCGAGCTCCCCCTGGAACGCCACCCGCGTGGCCCCCGGGCGCAGCCGGGCCACGACGCCCACGATCCCGGGGCCCCGATCGGGGAGGACCCAGGGCACCCAGAGGTCCGGGTGCCGGGGGAGACGGACCGTGGCGGGCACGTCCTCAC
>JASFUL010000017.1:0-24522 GCA_050050315.1 Gemmatimonadota bacterium | reverse complement strand
GAGGTCGACGCCCAGAAGGAGATCGGTGACCGGGGCGGCGGAAGTCTCGTCGCTTTCGGACACGTTCCTCCCCGGGCTCGGAGTACCGGCTTCACGGACGCGACAATGTACGCCGATGCTCCGGCGGGGTGAAGGAGAACGAGTTGTGCGCGACGGCTCGCACCGCCGAGGGGTCGGGCCCTACATTCCGGGCCGGACGAAGCAGACACGACGACCCCGCCGGCTGGTCCGGCGGCCGCCTCGGAGTCGAGCCGTGGACGACCACCCCGAACGAGCCGCTTCTCCGGCATCCCCGTCCGCGGAGGCGGCCGACCGTGTGATGACCCTCCGGTGCTGGGGGACCCGGGGGTCCATCCCCAGCCCCGGCCCGGCGACCGCCGACTACGGCGGCAACACACCCTGCCTGGAGCTCACGGTGGGTCCCCGCCGGCTGATCTTCGACGCGGGGACCGGGATGCGGGTGCTCGGCCAGCACCTGATCGGCAACGAAGACTCGCTCGAGACGACCATCTTCCTCACCCACTTCCACTGGGACCACATCCAGGGGTTCCCGTTCTTCGCCCCCCTCTACCACCCGGAGGCCAGGCTCCGGATCGTGGGGCCGATGCAGCGGAACATCGACATCAAGTCCCTCTTCGCCGGCCAGATGGGTCCCATCTACTTTCCGGTGCCGTTCAGCGCGGTGGCGGCCACCATGTCCTTCGACCACCTGAACGAGGGCAGCCTGGAGATGGGTGACGTCACCGTCTCGGCGATCCGGGTCCGTCATCCCTCCTTCACGGTGGGCTACCGCATCGAGACGGGCGGACGCAGGGTGTGCTTCGTCCCCGACGACGAGCTGGTCGGGGGCGACCACGAGACGAGCGAGGGATGGCGCGAGAAGATGGTCCGCTTCCTGCACGGGTCGGACCTGTTGCTCCACGACGCCATGTATACGGACGAGGAATATCCGGCCAGGATCGGATGGGGCCATTCGACGTTCCGGCAGGCGATGACGCTGGCGGCCGAGGCGGAGGTGCGGAAGCTGCTCTTCTTCCATCACGCCCCGGAGCGCACCGACGCCGAGCTCGAGCGCATCGTGACGCGCTCCCGCGAGATCGCCGCCGAAGAGGGATACCACTTCGAGATCGACGGAGCCCGGGAAGGGTTCTACTTCACGGTCTAGGTCCGGAGCCTCCTCCCCGGGGTGGAGCGCTGCATGGAGGGAAAGAAGAGGGCGATGGAATCGGTCGAAGCGGAAGAAGCCCCCCGCACGAAGCGTGGGGACGCGGAGGACCGCGGAGACGGCGAGGTGGTGGACGTCCTGAGCCGGGACCTCCGTCGGGCGAGGCACGAGCTGAGCCAGCTGAACAAGATCGGGATGGCGCTCATGAGCGAGCGCGACCTCGATCGCCTTCTCGGCTCCATCCTGACCCAGGCACGCCGGCTGACCACGTCGGACGCCGGTAGCCTCTACCTGGTCGAGGAGGACGCCGAAAGAGGAACGACCCTCCACTTCCTCCGGGCCCAGAACGACAGCCTCCCCGACCTCCCCGACCCGGACTTCACCCTTCCCCTCGACCGGTCCAGCATGGCCGGCTACGTGGCCAGCACCGGTGAGTCCCTCGTCATCGACGACGCCTACCACCTCTCCGGCGAGGCGCCCTACTCGTTCAATCGCGGCTTCGACGAGGAGCACGGCTACCGGGGGAAGAGCATGCTGGTCGTGCCCATGCGCGACCACAAGGACCGGATCCTCGGGGTGCTCCAGCTCATCAACCGGAAGGACCGTCCCGACGCGAGCATCCGGGGGGAGGCCGACGCCGCCGAGCACGTCCTCCCCTACGGCGACCGCGAGGTCCAGCTCGTCCAGTCGCTGGCCGGGCAGGCCGCCGTCTCGATCGAGAACGGCCGGCTCTACCGCGACATCGAGGAGCTCTTCGAGGGCTTCATCACGGCGGCGGTGACCGCCATCGACCAGCGGGACCCGGCCACCTCGGGCCACTCCGTCCGGGTGACCGAGATGGCGTGCGGCCTGGCCGAGGCGGTGGGCGCCCGGAAGGAGGGACGGTTCGCCGAGGTCTCCTTCTCCCGCAGCGAGATGCGGCAGCTCCGCTACGCCTGTCTCCTCCACGACTTCGGCAAGGTCGGGGTCCGCGAGGAGATCCTCACCAAGGGCGCCAAGGTCCCTCCGGTGAAGTGGGAGCGTCTGTCCGCCCGCTTCGAGCGGGCCCGCACCGCGCGCCGCCTGGCCTTCGAGCGACGCCGGCGGGGCCGCCTCGAGATGCACGGGGAAGAGGGGTACCGGGAGTGGCTCGACGGAGCGCGCCGCAAGGTCGAACGGGAGCTCGAGCAGCTGGACCGGTACTGGGAGGCGGTGGTGGACGCAAACGTCCCCCGCATCTTCGCCCGGAAGGACGACCCGATCCTCGAGGAGATCCACGAGACGACCATCCCCGAGCCCGGGGGTGCGGAGATCGAGCTCCTGACGGTGGAGGAGCTGGAATACCTGCGCATCGCCCGGGGCAGCCTCTCGGAGGACGAGATCCGGCAGATCCGGTCCCACGTGATCCACTCCTACGACTTCCTCCGGAACATCCCGTGGACGGACGAGCTGTCCCGGATCGACGAGATCGTCCGTGGCCACCACGAGCGGTTGGACGGCGGGGGCTACCCCGACGGGATCGCTGGAGAGGAGATCAGCCTCGAGACGCGGATGCTGACGGTGGCGGACATCTTCGACGCGCTCACGGCCTCCGACCGGCCGTACAAGCGGGCGCTCACCGTGCAGGAGGCGCTCGAGATCCTCCGGGCCGAGGCCGCCTCGGGCACCGTGGACGCGGACCTGGTGGGGGTCTTCATCGACGACGAAGTCTATCAACGAGTCCTCGAGCGGGACTGGCGGGAGTTCCTGTGAAGCTTGCCATCAATACCGGCGGGGGCGACGCCCCCGGCCTCAACGCGGTCATCCGTGCCACGGTGCTCAGCGCCCTCAACCGCGGATGGGAGGTGTACGGCATCCGCCGCGGGTACGAGGGCCTCCTCGACGGGAGCGAGGACGGCGTCTTCCGGATGGGGCGGAAGGACGTCCGGGGCATCACCCACCTCGGCGGCACCGTCCTGGGAACCACCAACCGCGGGAACCCGCTGGACTGGCCCGTGGAGCGACCGGACGGCACGGTGGAGTTCATCGACCGGGGGGACGAGATCCTGGCGGGGTTCGACGCACGGGGGCTCGACGCGCTCGTGGCCATCGGCGGCGACGGCTCGCTCCGGATCGCCAAGGGCCTCGCCGAGCGCGGGCTCCGCGTGATCGGGGTGCCGAAGACGATCGACAACGACCTCGCGTGCACGCAGGTGACGTTCGGCTTCCACACCGCCGTCCAGACCGCGACCGAGGCCATCGACCGGCTGCACAGCACCGCCGAGTCCCACGACCGCACGATGGTGGTGGAGCTGATGGGTCGCCACGCCGGCTGGATCGCCCTCTTCGCCGGCGTGTCCGGTACGGCCGACGTGATCCTCATCCCCGAGATCCCCTACGACCTGGACAGGGTCTGCGACAAGATCGACGCCCGCTACGAAGGCGGGTCGGGCTTCGCCATCGTGGTGGCCGCCGAGGGCGCCCGGGAGCGGGGAGGGAAGCCGGTCTTCCAGGAAGAGCACGACCTCGGCGAAGCGGCCCGGTACGGGGGCATCGCCGAGAAGCTCGCCGACCAGATCGAGGAGCGGACGGGACACCAGACCCGTTCCCTGGTCCTGGGCCACCTCCAGAGGGGGGGACAGCCCACCGCCTACGACCGGCTCCTCGGACTCCGCTTCGGATCGGCCGCCGTGGAGCTGGTGGCCCAGGGGCGCTTCGGCACCATGGTGGCCCTGGATCCGCCCGAGGTCCTCGCGGTCCCGCTGGAGGAGGCCGTGGCCCGGGTCAAGCTCGTGCCGACGGACGGGGACGTGGTCACGACGGCCCGGGGTCTCGGCGTGAGCTTCGGCGACTGAGCCCGGCGTCACGGGCTCCCCACCGACCCTTCCCCCTGGCCCCGGGTAGGTAGGACCGATCCACCCCGGGACCATCCCCAGACAACGGATGACACCATGATCCGACGACACGGAGCGACGCTCGTGCTGGCCCCGGCGCTCGCCGGGCTCGCCCTCGGCCCCGCGCCCGCCACCGGCCAGGCGCCCACCGGGGGCAGCACCGCCCTGTACGAGCCCGAGCCCGCCCGCGACCAGATGTTCCAGCTGAACATCCGGAACATCATGCGCGGGCCCGAGCTGGTGGGTCAGGAGCCGGCCGGCGTCCGCTTCAGCGACGACTCGGAGTGGATCTACTTCCGCTGGCTCCCCGGCGGCCACGAATGGAACGAGGACCGGGAGCTCTACCGCGTCCCGGCCGAGGGGGGAGAGCCCGAGCTGGTCCCGGAGGAGGAGGAGGAGCGGCTCGCGCTCGAGCTGGCCGACGGGGACCTGTCGTCCGACGGCTCCCTCAGGGTGGTGTCGATGGACGGCGACCTGTGGGTCGTCGACCGGAGGGACGGGTCGAGTCGGCGCCTGACCGAGACCCGGGCCGGCGAGGGGTCCCCCTTCTTCGGCCCCGACGATGAGCGGGTCTTCTTCCGCGAGGGTGACAACGTCTTCTCCATGGGCCTGGACGGATCGGGGCTCCGGCAGGTGACCGACATCCGGAGCGGATCGCCCCCGTCCGACGAAGCGGAGGCCGAGGGTCAGCGCGCGTTCCTCGAGGAACAGCAGGAGGAGCTGTTCGAGCACATCCGCCGGCAGGCGGAGGAGCGCGAGCGGCGGGACTCGATCCAGGAGGCCCGGAGCGCCGAGGAGCCGGAGCCGGTCTGGGTGCCGCGTGGCGAGCGGCTCGGCGGCGTCACTCCCTCGCCCGACGGTTCCCGGGCCCTGCTCTCGACGTTCCGTCCGGCCCAGGGCGACCGGGCGACGCCGGTCCCGTTCTGGATCACCGAATCGGGCTACACCGAGACCCGGGACGTCCGGAACAAGGTGGGGGATGCCCAGGGGAGCCAGCGGGTGGGCTTCGTGGACACCTCCACGGGCGAGACGACGTGGCTGGAGGCCAAGCCCGAGGACTACGAGGGGGAGGTGAGCAGCTTCCACCAGGGGTGGAACGACGCGGGGACCCACGCGCTGATCGTGTCGGGCTCGGAGAACAACGAGGACGCCTGGCTCTACACCCTCGACGCCGCGACCGGTGAGCTCACGCTGCTGGAGCACGTCCACGACGACGCGTGGGTCGCGGGCCCGTGTCGCTTCGGCTGCGAGGGCTGGATCCCGGGCACGGACCGGGCCTACTACGTGACGGAGGCGACCGGGTGGGCCCATCTCTACACCATCTCGGCCGACGGCACCGGCAAGCGTCAGCTCACGGACGGCGAGTGGGAGGTCCTGGACGTCGAGATCCCGGAGGGGGCCGACCGCTTCCTGCTCACGACCAACGAGGGCTCGCCGTTCAACCAGCTCGTGGCATGGATGGACTTCGACGGGGGGGAGCGCGAGTACCTCACCCGCGGCGACGGGTCGTACGACGTGACGTTGTCGCCCGACCTGGAGCGGATGGCGTTGGTCCACTCCGTGGCCAACCGGCCCCCGGAGCTGTTCGTCGCTCCCGCCGACGACGCCGAGGCCATGGAGCAGGTGACGGTGTCCCCGACCGAGGACTGGCTCAGCTTCCCCTGGATCAGGCCCGAGATCGTCTGGTTCCAGGCGGAGGACGGGACGAGGGTACCGGCCCGCATCTACCGGCCCTCCGACATGGGGGCGGAGCCGAACCGGGCGGCCGTGATCTTCGTCCACGGCGCGGGCTACCTGCACAACGTCCACAACTACTGGTCGAGCTACTACCGGGAGTACATGTTCAACCACCTGCTGGCCGCCAGCGGGTACACGGTGATGGACATCGACTACCGGGGCTCGGCGGGGTACGGCCGCGACTGGCGGACCGCGATCTACCGGCACATGGGCGGAAAGGACCTGAGCGACCAGGTCGACGGCGCCCGCTGGTTGGTCGCCAACGAGGACGTGGACGCCGAACGGATCGGGATCTACGGCGGGAGCTACGGCGGCTTCATCACCCTGATGGCGCTCTTCACCGCCGGCGACACCTTCAAGAGCGGCGCGGCGCTGCGCTCGGTGACCGACTGGGCCCACTACAACCACCCCTACACCGCCAACATCCTCAACACGCCCCAGGAGGACCCCGAGGCGTACGAGCAATCGAGCCCCATCTACTTCGCCGAGGGCCTCCGACCGGACCAGCACCTGCTCATCGCCCACGGAATGGTGGACACGAACGTCCATTTCTCCGACGTGGTCCGGCTCGCCCAGCGCCTGATCGAGCTGGGCAAGGAGAACTGGGAGATGGCGGTCTACCCGGCCGAGAGCCACGGCTTCGTCGAGCCGACGAGCTGGATCGACGAGTACCGGCGGATCTACGAGCTCTTCGAGCGCACGATCTCCGAGCCGGGATGCACGGACGACGGGGGATTCTGCCCCGTGCCGCGGGCGGCGGTCACGAACGGCGGCTGAGGCCGCTCCGGGGAACGAAAAAGGGGGGCGCGCCGTTGCTCGGGCGGCACGCCCCCTTTCCATCTATCCTCCCATCCACCCATCCCACGCCCGTCTCCCCCTCGGATCCGGGCGCTTCCCCTTCGACCGCCGACGAGCGGCGGGTCGCTGTCGAGCAACCGGAAGATGAGGGCCGGGGCTCTCGATGCGGTGACCGCCGCGTAACGGTCGGCCGTCGGGTCGGCACCGGTTCGCTTACGGGAATGGCCCGGCACCTCGGTGCGAACGGACGGGCCGGTGCTCACGCCTCCCCGGGCCGCAACCGCTCGGTCAGACCCTCCGCCATCCGTTCCAGCGACGCACGCGTGTTGCGGAGCACCTCCATCCCGTCGGACGTGACGGTCACGTAGCGGCGGGGGCGACCGCCCCGGGGTGAGGGCCGGTCGTCGGTCTCCACCAGCCCCTTCCCCTCGAGCCGCCGGACCGTCGAGTAGATGGCCCCCAGCGACGCGCGCCGATCGCCGTGCTCGGCCAGCGCGCGACGGAGGGCGGCCCCGTACGCCTCCGGCTCGGTCCGGAGCACCGCCAGCAGGAGAAGATGCTCGAACTCGCCCAGGTGCTCGCGGGACATGCCCCGCCTATTCCGTGCGGAGGACGCGACTCGGGTCCAGCCGGGCCGCCCGCAGGGCGGGACGGAGGGCGGCGAGGCCGGTGACGGCGAGCATCAGTGCGGTGGCGACGCCGAAGGGGAGGAACCCCCGCGGTGGGTAGCCGAAGCTGAACATGGCCAGGACCGGCGAGACGACCAGGGCCACGACCAGGCCGACCGCGACCGCCGGGAGCACACCCGCCACGGCCTCGCGCAGGACCTGGCCGAGGATCCTGGCCGAGGGCGCACCGAGGGCCATCCGCACGCCGATCTCCCGCAGGCCGGACCGGACCCGGAACGCCACCACCCCGTAGAGCCCGATGGCCGCCACCAGCACGCCCGCCAGCCCCCCGACGGCGCCGAACGTCGCCATGGCCCGGGGCATGCGAAGCAGCCACGCCATCAGGTCTCGCAGCGTGCGTGCCTGATCGAGCGGAAGCTCCGGGTCCACCGACGCCACGGCCTTGCGCAGCGCAGGGACCACGCCCGCGGGATCCCCGGACGTCCGGGCCGAGACCACCAGCGACGAGGGGTCGGCCTGGGCCAGGGGGACGTACACCCGATCGGCCCGGATCCCGGGACCCTCCTCGGTCTGGTTCGCGACCACACCGACCACGGTGGCCCACCCGGCCTCGTGGACCCCTTCGACGCGAATCCGGGACCCGAGGGCCGGTCCGTCCCCCAGCCAGCGATCCACGAAGGCGCGGTTCACGACCACCACCGGGGCGGCGTCCGGGCCGTCCCGGTCGTCCAGCCCACGTCCCCCGAGCAGGTCGAGACCCCAGGTCTCGAACGCCCCCGGGTCCACGGCCACCCACTGGGTTCCGGGCCGGCCCGCGCCGCCGGATGCCGCGCGCTCGTCGGGCCCGTCGCCCGGCGCAGCTCCGGCGGAGGCATCGCCGGGCAGCGTGAGGGCCGACGTGGTGCTTCCGTACCCCGGGACCGAGCCGCTCACCGAGGCCACCCGGACGCCGGGGAGGGCCGCGACGGCCTCCCGGAGCTCGCGGGCCAGGGCCAGCCGGGACGCGGGGTCGGGGTAGCGGGGGCCGGGGGTGATGCTCCCGAGCGCGATGCGGTCGACGGGCAGGCCCTCGACGAGTCGGTCCGACGACAGCAGCCCGCGGGTCATCACCACCGCCGCCACCAGCGCGACCGTCGAGAGGGCCACCTGCGCGGCGACGAACCAGCGGCCGGCCCGGCGGGTGCCACCCTCGCTGGACGGACCGTTCCCCATGGCACTTCTGAGGTCGGTCCGGAGGGCGAGCAGGGCGGGCATGGTGCCGGCCAGCACGGCCGCTCCCACCACCGCGACCAGGGTCCCCAGCAGGACGCCGGGCCGCAGGTCCATCCGCATCCAGAAGTAACCCCAGTGCGGCGAGAACTTCGCCTCGATCCAGCCGAGCATCGGGTAGCCGAGGGCGAGTCCGACGCCGCCCCCGGCCACCGCCACGACGAGCGCCTCGAGGAAGAGCTGCAGCACCACCTGGGCGCGGGCGGCCCCGAGCGCCGAATGGACGGCCAGGACCCGGATCCGCTCCAGGGCGCGGACGAGGAGGAGGGTGGACACGTTCGCGGCACAGACGACGACCAGGATGCCGACCAGGACGCCGAGGGCGCCGAACGCCCACGCCTCGCCTCCCTCCCCCCGGCCCCCGACCCAGGACAGGACGCGCACCCGGTACGGACCGGTGGCCCCCTCCCGGAGGGGGAGCGACGCCAGGGCCGCCTCGAGAGCCGGAGCCACCTCTTCCGGCGCGACCCCGTCGGCGAGCCGGCCCAGCATCGACGCCCCGTCCGGCAGCCCGGCGGCGGGCGGATCGAGGACGGTCCACGTATCGTGGCTCAGCGGGAAGCCGAAGCCCTCCGGCATGACGCCGACCACGGTCCGGGGACGACCGTCGAGCCGGACGGTCGAGCCGATCACACCGGGGCCGCCCCCCAGCGCGTCCCGCCAGACCTCCCACCCCAGGACGATCGCGTCCCGGTCCCCGGCACCGGCCGAAGGAAGCCGCCCCCGGGCCGCCGGGACCTCCAGCAATTCGAAGGCCCGGGGGGTCATGGCGGCCGCGTTCACGCGCAGGGCCGGGCCTTCCCCCGTCACGAGGACGCCCCCGGCCGGCGCCCAGGCGGCCACGCCCTCGAGCCCCGGCGCCCCCTCCCACGCCTCCAGGGCGCCCGCCGGAGGTGCCGTGGGCGACGACCGGGCGTCCAGCACCCGGAGCCGGACGATCTCTTCGCCCTGGGGTACGGGCAGCGGACGCGTGCTGCCCATCCACACCCCCAGCAGCGTGACGGCCGCCGCCAGCCCCACGCCCAGCGTCAGGACCCCGGTGAGGGCGACTCCGGGCGTCCGGCGGAGACCCCGGAGCGCCATGCGCAGGGCGTGGAGGGGCAGGAGGCGGCGCCCCCCGGGTCGGGCGCGGTCCCGGAGGCCCCAGGCGCACACGAGAGCGAGCTGGAACCAGAAACGCACGGCGCCGGCCCGACGCCCCCGGCGTCGCGACCGTTCACGCTCCTCGCGCAGGTCGGCGAGGGCCACCCGGGCGTCGCCGGGAGCGCACCGCTCGAGCAGCCAGCGGGCCAGGTCGTCGCCGTCGCCGTTCCCCATCCCTCGCCTTCCTCCGCCGATCCGGGAGTTCCCGCGACGGCCGATCCGCCCGGACGTGCCCCGGATGTCACTTACGTACAATGTACGGAAATAGACGGGTTCGGGAACCGGGGCGCCGCCTCGCCTTCCTACTCGCTCCGCAACGTCGACGCCGGATCGATGGAGACGGCACGCCAGGTCGGCAGGGCGGCCGCCGCCACCCCGACCGCCAGGAGGAAGCCGGCCCCGAGGGCGAAGCTCCACGGGTCCGTGGGAGAGATGCCGTAGAGGAGCGACCTGAGCGCCCGTCCGCCCAGGAAGGCGGCCACCGCCCCGATCGCCCCACCCAGGAGCAGCGGCCGGAGCGCGCTGCCCAGGACGGACCACGCCAGCCCGAGCCCGTCGGCGCCGAGCGCCATGCGGATCCCCAGCTCCCGGAACCGCATGACGACCACGCGACCCACGAGGGCGTACGCGCCGATCCCGCACAGGATCAGCCCCATCGCCCCGAACGAGGCGAGAAGCATCATGTTGAAACGGGGCCGGGCCAGCAGGTCGGAGAGGATGTCCCCCAGCCGCTGGGCGCGCTGGACCGCGGTCCCGGGTGCGACGTCGCGCACGACGGCACGGATCTGCGGGAGGAGGTCCGCTTCGGAGCGGGCGGGGCGGACCAGCAACGTGGTGGCGTTCACCGGGAAGTGGCTGAGCGGAAGGTAGAAGGCCGGACTGCCGGGCTGGTCCGGGCCCAGGAAGCGGACGTCCTCCACGACCCCGAGGATCTCGAAGACGCCGTCCGTACCGAGCATGCGCTGCGCGGTAGGCACGACGATGCGCGCCCCGATCGGGTCCCGATCGCGGAACCAGGTGTCCCGCAGCGACTCGTTGATGACCGCGTAGGCCACGTCGCCGTCCATCTCCACCGGGCCGGGAGCCCGTCCCGCGACGAACTCGATCCCCACCGCGTCGAAGTAGCCCTCGCCGAAGGCCCGGAGGCTCCCGGTCGGGCGTGGGTCGTCCTGCCCGAGGACCAGGTCCGGAAGCTGGAAGGCGTCGCCCCAGTTGCGCTCCAGGGGATGGTCGTAGGCCACGGCGGCGCCGGCCACCTCCGGCAGCGCCCGCACCTCCCGGGCGATCTCCTCCATGGCGGCCGGGTCGGCCGGGACGGTCATGGCCCACGTGTCGCGCGCGTCGAAGCCCGTATCGACGGCGCGGAGCTCCAGGTAGCTGCGGGTCATCAGGGCGGCGGCGACCAGCACCGCGAGGCCCAGCGCCGCCTGGGTCGCGACGACGGCTCCCTGGAGGCGACGCTCGCGCCGTCCGGCGGAGTGCCCCCTCCGCGACGACGGTTCGACCGCCCGGCCGCCCCGGAACGTCCACAGGGGGGACAGTCCGAATACGACGGTGACGGCGAAGCCGAGCCCCAGGGCGACCAGCAGCGAGCTGCCGTGCACGCCGACCTCCGCGAGCCTGGGGATCTGATACGGCACGAGTTCCCTCATGGTGCGGAGGGCCCACCGGGCGACGAGGGTGGCCCCGATCGACGCGGCACCGGCCACCAGCGCGCTCTCCACGAAGAGCTGCCACGCGATCCTCGTCCGGGACGCGCCCAGGGCGGTGCGGATCGCCAGCTCCGGCCGGCGGTCCGCCGCCCGGAGCACGAAGAGCCCGCCGACGTTCACGACCGCGATGCCGAGGACCATCGCCACGGTCACCAGCAGCGCCAGGAGGCCGAAGCGGACATCGCCGACGACCTCGTCGGTGAACGGGGTCAGCAGCAGACCCTCCACGGTGAGGAGGCCGCCGGCCTGCAGGCGCGACGTCAGCGTCGCCGCGGCCGCCCGGGCGACCGGGAGGCCGGTGTCCGGCCCGAGCCGCCCGATCATCCCCAGGACGTGGGAGCGCCGGTTCTCCCACCCGTCGGGGCCGTAGCGGAGCGGCACGAAGAAGTCCTGGTTGCTCCGGGTGAAGGGGATCTCGGCGGACACGGTCGCCCACGTGGGGTAGACGCCCGGCGGCATGACCCCGATCACCTGGAAGTCCGATCCGTCCAGCCGCACGGTGCGTCCCACGATCCCCGGGTCCGCCCCGAACGTCTGCTGCCAGACGTGATGGCCCAGGATCACGACGGGCGCGCCCCCCGCGTCGAGCTCTTCCGCTCGGAAGGTGCGCCCGAGCAGGGGGCTCACCCCGAGGGTCTCGAAGTAGTCCTCCGTGACCGCGCCGCCCCGCAGGAAGACGGCCTCGCCTCCCATCATCAAGGAGCTCGTCCGGCCCCCGAACGCCGCCACGCTGGCGAACACCTCGTCCGAGCGGGCGACGTCGGCGAACGTCCCGGGCGTCATGCGCCGCCGGCCGAACCGGTCGGAGCTCAACCACACCGAGACCACGCGGTCGGGCTCACGCAGGGGAAGCGGCTCCAGCAGGACGCCGTCCACCACGCTGTAGACCGCGGTCGCCGCGCCCATCGTGAGCGTCATGATCGTGATCGCCAGGCCCGTGAAGCCGGCGTCCCTCGCGAGTGATCGACCCGCGTACCGGATGTCCTTAAGCCAACCCCCCATTCCTCCCCTCCCCGTGGACATCGAGCGCCCTCCCCCGGCCCCCGCCGGGTGGTGACCTCTTCGTGAATCCTCCCCGTGGTGCCGCAGCCGGTCCCATGCCCTCCGCGCCGGGAACCCGGGGAGATGGAGCCAGAAGTAGAGCGCACCGGAGATCCGGCCTCGCCCCGCCGCCAGCTCGCGGAGATCCGCGACGACCTCGTCCCGCTCCGCGGGGCTGAAGCCCACAAGGAGGAGGCGGGCGAGGCGGGCGATCTCCATCTAGGGCTCCAGCGCCTCGAGACCGTCCCAGAGACGGTCCAGCTCCCGCCGCCAGTCCCGGAGCTGCGTCACCGCCTCCGGCGTGATCCGGAAGACGCGCCGGTTCCGACCCCCCTCTCCCTCCGCCGGAGCCACCAGCTCGGACGTCAGGAGGCCCCGCTTCTCCAGGCGACGCAGCGTCACGTAGACCGCCGACGGCCCCACGGACCGCCCCGTGCTCGCCTCGAGGACGCGTACCACCGGGACCGTGTAGGCTTCCTCGTCCAACCTCATGATGGCGAGCAGCACCTGGTGCTCGAACCCACCGAGGACCTCGGGCATGGATCGTTCCTCACACTGTATGTTTCAATTGGTACTGACACTGTATGGACCGGAAGGGTTGCAGGCAAGGATCGCGTTGGACAGAGTGGCCCATGCTCCCCTCCGCCGGTGGTGTGGTGCTCGCGGCGACCCTCGCGCTCGTCCTGGCGTGCTGCGCCGCCCCGCGGCCCCCCTTCGAGGGCCCCCCGTTCATGAACCCGGACCTCCCCGTCGAGGACCGCGTGACCGACCTGCTCGAGCGGATGACGCTCGAGGAGAAGGCCGGACAGATGGGCAATGAAGCGCCCGCGATCCCGCGGCTGGGGATCCCGGCCTACGACTGGTGGAACGAGGCGCTGCACGGCGTGGCCCGGGCCGGCAGGGCCACGGTGTTCCCGCAGGCGATCGGGCTGGCGGCCACGTGGGACACCGACCTCGTGTTCCGCCTCGCCACCGCCACCTCCCTCGAGGCCCGGGCCAAGCACGCCGCGTCGGTCCGGGAAGGCCACCGCGGGATCTACGAGGGGCTCACCTTCTTCTCGCCGAACATCAACATCTTCCGCGATCCGCGCTGGGGGCGCGGCATGGAGACGTACGGCGAGGACCCCTTCCTGAGCGGACGCATGGCGGTCCAGTTCGTGCGCGGGCTGCAGGGCGACGACCCGGCGTACCTCCGGAGCGTCGCCACCGCGAAGCACTACGCCGTGCACTCCGGCCCGGAGCCCGACCGCCACGGATTCGACGCGGTGGTCTCCGAGCGGGACCTCCGGGAGACGTACCTGCCGGCGTTCGAGGCCGCGGTGACGGACGGTGGAGCGGTCTCGGTCATGTGCGCGTACAACCGCGTCTACGGCGACCCGGCCTGCGCCAGCCGCCGGCTTCTCCGGGACATCCTCCGCGGGGAGTGGGGCTTCGACGGGTACGTCGTCTCCGATTGCTGGGCCATCACCGACATCTACGACGGCCACGACGTGGCCGAGGACGAGGTGGAGGCCGCGGCCAGGAGCCTTCGCGCCGGGACCGACCTGGCCTGCGGCCCGGAATACCGCAGCCTGCCGGAAGCCGTCGCTCGTGGCCTCGTGACCGAGGCCGAGGTCGACACCGCCCTCGCGCGCCTCCTGCGCACACGCATCCGGCTCGGCCTGCTGGACCCGCCCGGACGCGTACCCTTCTCGAACGTGGGACCCGGGACGATCGATTCCGAGGCGCACCGCGAGCTGGCCCGGGAGGTGGCGCGGAAGTCGATGGTGCTTCTGAAGAACGAGGGGCGACTGCTCCCCCTGGGGCCCGACGTCGGGCGGATCGCGGTGATCGGCCCGACCGCGGACGACGTCGAGCTGCTGCTGGGGAACTACAACGGCACGCCCGCCGCACCCGTGACGCCGCTGGCCGGCATCCGGGACGCGGCGGCCGGGAGGGGCCTCGAGGTCGCGTACGCCCGCGGGGCCGACCTGGCCCCGGGTCTCGCCTCGCTGGTGCCCGTGCCCGCGACGCGCCTCGAGGACCTCACGGCCCGCTACTACGCGAACCCCGACCTCTCGGGCGATCCCTTCGCCGCCCGGACCGAGTCGGTGCTCGAGCACCAGTGGTGGCGCGACCCGCCCCTGGAGGGAATGCCGGCGGACGGCTTCGCCGTGCGCTGGACCGGCTCGCTGGCGGCGCCCTCCACGGGCCGGTACACCCTCGGGCTCCGGGCCATCGGAACGGCGCGGCTCTTCCTGGACGACTCGCTGATCGTGGAGCTCTCGGACCGGCACGTGGTGCTGACCCGTTCGGCCGACGTGGAGCTGCGGGCGGGCGACTCCCACGACCTGCGGGTCGAGTTCTCGGATCGTCGCGCCGACGCCTCCATCCAACTGCTCTGGGCTCCGCCGGCCCCCGACGCCCTGGCCGACGCCGTCGCGGCCGCCCGGGAGGCCGACGTCGCGCTCCTCTTCCTCGGCCTCTCCCCACGGCTGGAGGGCGAGGAGATGCGGGTCCAGGTGCCCGGCTTCGAAGGGGGAGACCGCGTCCGGCTCGACCTGCCCGACACGCAGCAGGAGCTGCTGCGCAGGGTCGCCGCCACGGGCACGCCCACGGCGGTGGTGCTGCTCAGCGGCAGCGCCCTCGCGATTCCGTGGGCGGCGGAGAACGTGCCCGCGATCCTCCAGGCGTGGTACCCCGGCCAGGCCGCGGGCGACGCCCTCGCCGACATCGTGTTCGGAGATGCGAGCCCGGGCGGGCGGCTACCCGTGACCTTCTACCGCTCCGTCGAGGACCTGCCGCCGTTCCCCGACTACGACATGGCGGGCCGGACCTACCGCTACTTCGGGGGTCGGGCGCTCTTCCCCTTCGGCCACGGCCTGAGCTACGCCCGGTTCCGCTACCGCGACCTCCGCGTGCCGCAGCGCGCGGAGGCGGGAGAGGCGGTGGAGGTGTCCGTCGAGGTCGAGAACGCCGGCCCCGTGCCTGCGGACGAGGTGGTCCAGGTCTACGTGACCGACGTCGAGGCGACGGTGCCGGTGCCCGTGAGGTCTCTCGCCGGATTCAGGCGCGTCACGCTGGCGCCCGGGGAGCGGTCGAGGGTCTCGTTCTCCCTCGATCCACGCGCGTTCTCGCTGATCGACGCGGACGGCGGTCGCGTGGTCGAGCCGGGGGAGTTCGAGATCTCGGTGGGCGGGAAGCAGCCGGGTCAGACCGGGGTGGCGGACGCCCCGACGACCGAGGTCGTCACGGGGCACCTGGAGGTGACGGCGCGTCGTCGGTGATGGGCGGCAGCTCGCCCGTGTGCTCCCGGTTGAACGCCGCCACCCTCTCCATGAGCTCGTCCACCGCCACCCGCGCCACCTCCAGCTCCTGCAGGAACCCCGCGTAGACCTCCCGGGAGGTGTCGGTGGGACGGTAGGCGACCCCACCGCCCACGTCGCCCCCGCCCCCGCCCAGCTCGGCCAGGAGCCACACCAGGTCCAGGTAGAGCCGGTACTTCTCCACGTACCACTTGTCGTCCGAGTGCATGGTGGTGCGGGAGAGGAAGTGGAGCTCGGTCTCGTACATCTCCCGGTAGACCCCGGCCAGGGCCCGGTCCAGCTCCGGGTCGCCCGCGTGCTCGGCCCTCAGGTCCTCGACCCGGGCGCGCATGGCCTCGATGCGGTCGATGTAGCCCACCACCTCGTCGATGCTCGCCACCACCTCGCGTTGCATGGCCGTGCCCAGGCGGAGGTCCTCGTCCGTCGTGGTCATGCCCGGGTCCCGCACGACCTCGAAGGGCCGGGTGAGCTCCTGCCCGGCGGCGGTGAGCGTGAGCGTGTAGCGGCCCGGAGCCACCCGGGGCCGCCACCGCGCCGCGCCCAGTCCCCAGTGGGTCACCGGCCGCTCCCGCCCTTCCCACCGGCCGCTCGCCCAGATCTCGGGATTGTCGGGGGGAATGGAACGGAGCACCGGCTGGTCCGGCGGAGGGTAGAGGAGGTCCACCGTGTAGGTGTTGAGCCCGACGTCGGCCCGGACGTCCTCGGTCGTCACCACGTCTCCGTCCGGTCCCGTCACCTCCAGGGTCACGGTCGTCGCCGACGGCACGCCGAAGACCACCTCGAGCTCGGCCCGGTCCGGCGTCCGGGTCGCCTGCCGCGGCTCGAACAGCCGCACTCCGGCCCGGCTCGGCGTCCGGTCGGCCTGCTCCATCGCCCACACGTCCCGGAGGATCCACACGCCCCGACCGTAGGTGGCCACCACCACGTCGGGAGCGTTCAGCGGCACCTCGATCCAGTTCACCGAGGTCCGGGGCAGCCCCTCCTGGTACGGGGTCCACGTGTCCCCGTCGTCGAGGGAGTAGAAGAAGCCGTGACCCGTGCCGGCGAAGAGCATCCCGGGACGGTGGGGGTTCTCGGCGATGGCCATGGTGTAGTCCAGGGGGTGGCCGTGGGGCAGGCCGTCGCTGATCCGCGTCCACGTCCGGCCGAAGTCGTCGGTCCGGAAGAGGTAGGGATCCCGGTCGTCGACGAGGTGGTAGTCCACCGCCATGTACGCCCGGCCCGGGTCGTGGTGGGAGGCGTCGATCCGCCGCACCACCCCCAGGGGCGGCATGTCCACGTCGTCGGTCAGGTCGGTCCAGCTCCGGCCCTCGTCCCGGCTGATCCAGACCTTCCCGTCGTTGGTCCCCACCCAGACCACGCCCCGCTGGGTCCGGGACGGAGCGATGGCCGAGATCACCGCCCCGTAGAACTGACCCAGGTTGTCGCCGGTGACCCCGCCGGAGAAGCGGATCAGGTCCGGATCCCCCGTCGAGAGATCCGGGCTGATGACCTCCCAGCTCTGGCCCCGGTTCCGGGTCCGGAAGACGACCTGGCAGCCGAAGTACACCGAGCTGTCGAACGGGTCGATGGCCAGCGGCGGCGACCACTGACAGCGGTACTTCAGGTCCACCGGATCGTGGTCCAGGGTGTGCTTCCACGGGCTCACGGAGCGCTCGACCCCCATCAGGGCGTCGTAGGTGGCGACGTGGCCCGCGTAGCACGTCCCCCAGACGAAGCGGGGATCGTCGGGCTCGGGGTAGGTGAAGCCCGACTCGCACGAGGGCATGCTCTCCTCTTCGTACTCGGGCGTCCGGGGCCCGGGCCCCTCCCTCTCCCGGTCCTCCGCCGGCTCGGAGGGCGGCTGATACGAGGGGACGTCCTCGGGGACGAAGTCGACGTCGCTCCGCCAGCGCATGCTGCCGTCGTCCTGGCGATCGCTGTAGATCCAGTAGGGGTACCGCCGATCGACGGTGGCGCGGTACATCTGGCCGATGGGGATCCGGACCCGGATCCCGTCCGGATCGACCGGCGAGCCGAAGATTCCCATCCCGCCGTCGCCCGTGACGACGTAGTGACCGGCGAAGCCCGGGTTCGTGTCCCACCAGATGTCGTGGCAGTCGCCGCACCCGTCGGCGCGCTCCCACGTCCGGCCCCCGTCCGTGGACTCGTGGAGCGAGCTGTTGGCCACCAGCAGGTGGTCGGGATCGTCGGGAGCCACCCGGACGCGGATGTAGTACCCCGCCCGTCCGATGAGCCACCGGTCCCAGCTCACCACGTCCCAGCTCTCGCCCCCGTCGTCGGAGCGCCACAGCGAGCCCTGGGCCTCGGACTCGAGCCCCTTCACGCCTTCCTTCCCGGTCTGGATCAAGGCGTACATGCGGTGGCCGTCCGAGGGAGCGATGGCCACGTCCGTCTTCCCGTACGGCTTCCGGGGCAGGCCCGGTGCCTCGATCTCCTCGAAGGTCCGGCCTCCGTCGTGGGAGATGTGGACTCCGCTCCCCATCCCCCCGCTCTCGAGCACGTGGGTCTGGAGGAAGAGCTCCCACGTGCCGGCCAGGACCACGTCGGGGTCCCGCACGGACTGCTGGAGCCCCGAGCAGCCCGTGTGCTCGTCCACGAAGAGGACCCGGTCCCAGCTCCGGCCGCCGTCCTCGGTGCGAAAGACGCCCCGCTCGGGCTGGGGGCCGGTGCCCCGCCCCAGGGCGCACACCATGACGATGTCCTCGTCCCGGGGGTCGATGACGATGGTCCCGATCCGGCCGGTCTCGGTGAGGCCCACGTGGGTCCAGGTCTCGCCGGCGTCGGTCGACTTGTAGACGCCGTCCCCCATCATGTCCATGTCCCGGACCGCCCACGCCTCGCCCGTCCCCGCCCACACGACGTCCGGGTTGGACGGGGCCACGGCCAGGGCGCCGATGGCCTGCGAGGGCTGGTCGTCGAAGGTCGGCCTCCAGGTCTCCCCGCCGTCCGTGGACTTCCAGACGCCTCCCGAGGCGGCGCCGGCGTAGTAGGTGCCCGGCCGGCCCGGGATGGCCGCCGCTGCCGCGATCCGTCCCGCGCTTCGGGGGCCCGCGTACTCGAAGTGGGGCGGTGGGAGGGGGTCGGCGGTGGGAGGTCCCTCGTCCTGCCGGGGGCCGCGCTGCGCGAGCGCCGGGGCCGCGAATCCGCCGAGCAGCGCGAGGGCCAGGAGGGGCACCAGGGCGTCCGTCCAGCGAAGGTCCTGAGCGTGCATGGGTCTGCTCTCCAGGCGGGCGTGGCGGCGGAGCGCACGGGCAACATGCGGTCCGCTCCCGCGCGGGGCCAGGAGCCACGACCCGGACGCGATTCCTCGACCGCGCCACGCCCCCCCGCCGGGGCGTCGCGGAGCTACTCCCTGGGGCTCTCTCCGAGCGCCTCCTCGGCCGGATCGAAGGGGGCCGTGGACGGCGCGGATCCGCTCACTCGCCGTCCAGCACCCGAACGGGATCCACGCGGCTGGCTCGCCAGGCAGGGGCGAGGGCCGCCGAGACCGCGACGGTCGCCAGGAGTCCCGCCACCCCGGCGAACGTGCCGAGGTCGGTGGGCTCCACCCCGTAGAGGACCGACTCGAGGAGGCCCGAGGCTCCGTACGCGGCCAGCAGACCCACCCCCAGGCCGACGCTCACCGGCGCCATGCTCCGCCCCAGGGCGGCGGCCACCACGGCCCGGCGCGAGCCCCCCAGGGCCAGGCGCACGCCGAACTCGGCGGTCCGGCGTCCCACGGTGTAGGCGGTGACGCCGAACACGCCCACGGCGCCGAGGGCCAGGGCCAGCGCGCCGAACGCCGACAGGAGGATGGCGAGGAAGCGGGTGGTCCGCGTGGAGCGGCCCAGCACCGACGCGAGCTCCTCCATGCCGGTGACCGGCACGTCGGGATCCACCGACCACACGGCGTCCCGGACCTCGGCCTCCCGGGCCTCGACCCGGTCGCCGGCGAAGCGCACCATGACCCACTGGGACATCCCCCACCCCCACTGCTCGTGCGGCACGTACATCTCCGGCCGCGAGGCCTCCTTCCGGTCGTGCTGCCGCACGTCCCCGACCACCCCCACGACGCGGTACGGCGTCGCTCCGGCGGAGAAGATGCGCACGCTCCGTCCGAGCACGTCCTCTCCGGGCCAGAACTCCCGGACGAAGGCCTCGTTCACGACCAGCACGGGCTCGGCGTCCGCGTCGTCGGTGGCGGCCGGGTAGCGACCTTCGCGCAGGGGGACACCGACGGTCTCGAAATACCCGGGCACCACCCCCCGGAAGTTTGCGGAGGGCACCGTGGCGCCCTCCGTCACGGGCACGCCCTCGGGGTACGTGGGGAAGCTCCAGTTGCTCGTCGTCCCGGGCAGCAGGTTGATGGCTCCCACGGAGGCTACGCCCGGGAGCGCCGCGACCCGCTCCAGGATCTGGTCGTAGTACCGTCGGTAGCTCTCCGGTGTCTCGTAGCGGCTCTCCGGGGGGTTGGCGCGGAAGGTGAGGACGCGCTCGCCCCGGAGGCCCGGATCCACGGCGAGGAGGCGGTCGAGAGAGCGGAGCATCAGCCCCGAGCCCACCACCACCGTGACCGCAAGGGCCACCTGGGCGCCCACCAGCAGGGGGGTCAGCCGGCCGGCGCGCCGCACGCTCGCGCCCCGGCCGCTACCGAGAGAGGCCGTGGCGTCCACCCGACTGTTCCGGAGCGCCGGGAACAGCCCCGCGAGGAGCGTGGCCACCAGGGTCGCTCCCACGGCGAAGCCGAGCACCGCGCCGTCCACGCCGACGTCCCCGATGCGGGGGAAGTCCGGGGGCGCGGTGCGGACCAGGAGGTCGACGAGTCCGTAGGCCAGGAGGATCCCGAGGCCGCCGCCCGCGACGCCCAGCATTCCGCTCTCGGACACGAGCATGCCGATGACGCGGCGGCGGTCGGCTCCGAGGGCCGAGCGCACGGCCAGGTCCCGATTCCGGGCCTCACCCCGCGCCAGCAGGAGGTTGGCCACGTTGGCGCAGGCGATGAGCAGGACGAGCGACACGGCCCCCAGGGCGACCCAGAGGACGTCGTCCATCCCGTCGGCGAGGGCCGTCCGGAGGGGTTGCACGGTCGCGGCGCGGGCGTCTTCCTCGTCCAGGAGCCTCGGCATCCCGGCCTGGAGGTCCACCGCGAAGCGTCTCACCTGGGCCTGCGCCTGCTCGCGCGTGGCCCCGGGAGCCAGCCGCGCCACCCTGTGGTTGACGAACCACGTTCCGTCGTCCGGCGGGCCCAGGCTCGGGTCCACCTCGAGCGGCACCCAGAGCTCGGCATCGTCGAAGAGCGCCCGGTGCTCCGCCGGGAGGATCCCCACCACGGTGCGGCGGTCGTACTCCGCCCCCGAGAGGTCCACGGTACGCCCCACCACGTCCGGGTCGCCCCCGAACACCCGGATCCACAGGTCGTGGGAGAGGACCACGACGCCGGCCCCGCCCGGTCGGCCCTCCCCGGCGAGGAAGGTCCGGCCGAGTGCGGCCGAGACTCCCAGGAGGTCGAAGTGATGGGCCGAGACCTGGGCCCCCTGGATCTCCCGGGGCTCACCCTCCCCGGTGAGCGTGAAGGTCCATCCCGTGTACCCGCTCACCGACTCCAGGGCCGGCGCCGCCCGGTCGGCCGCCGCCACCATGGCCTTGTTGAAGTTCTCCTCGGGCCAGACGGTCACCAGCCGGCCCGCGTCCCGATAGGGGAGCCCCTCCAGGAGGACCGCGTACACCACCGAGAAGGTCGACGTGGAAGCCCCGACGCCCAGCGCGAGGGTCAGCACCGCCACCGCGGAGAGGACCGGCGCGCCCCTCAGGGCCCGAAGGCCGTGCTTCAGATCCACCGTCATGCCCTCCATCCTCCGCCTCCCGTCGTCGTGTCCCGTCTCCCCGACGAGGGCCCGCAGCCACTCGGCCGACGCGTGCACGGCCAGATCGACCAGCCCCCTCGCCCACACCCATCCCCTCCGTCGCACCGACGGTCCGGCCTGCTCCAGCCGGTGGCCGAAGACCCCCGCCATGTCTTCGCCCCAGCGCTCCCGGAAGCGCCTCGGCAGGAGCCGGAGCAGGGCCCTGTAGGACCCGGTGCCGTCCCACCGGCTCACGCCCTCATCCCTCCGGCAGCAGGTCGTGGCCCGCGGCGTCCCGGACGAGCTCCCGCAGCCGCGAGGCCTCGGCGCGCGCCACCGAGCGTCCCAGCCCCGTCAGGCGCAGGTAGGTCCGACGGGGGTCGGCACCCTCCGGGGTCTCGCACGTCTCCAACAGTCCGTTGCCCAGGAGGTCCCGGATGCGCCGGAAGAGGTTCGCCGGATAGAGCTTCATCCGGCTCGCCTCCCGGGCTTCGATCTCCCGGACGATCCGCGTGCCGTAGCTGGGCCCGTCGGCCAGGGCCATGAGGATCCTCAGCTCCAGGGGGTGGAGGGGCAGGAAGTCGTTCGGCTCGGTGGCCGGAGGGCCCATGGCGCCGCGTCCTCGTCGGTGTGGGGGGTAGCGTCCATGGTACGAGGCCACGGATGACACTGTCAAGGTGACAGTGTCACAATGATTCTGTCCGGTTCGACGGATCGGCCCGCGTCAGCCCGTCTCCGTCTCCGGCCAGACCGCGCTCAGCCCCGCCCCCACGGCCACCACGGTGAACGCGCCCACCACGTTGTACCAGAGCCACGACACCTCGGTCGTGATGGACACGGTGAGCACGGTGCCCATCCCCACGATGAGCGACAGGAACGCCGGCGTGCCCCAGGCGGGCCGGACCAGGAAGGCCAGCAGGAAGACGCCCAGGAGCGAGCCGTAGAAGAGCGAGCCGATCTGGTTCACCGCCTCGATGAGCGAGCCCAGCTGGCCGGCGTAGAGGGCCACCACGAAGGCGAACAGCCCCCAGAAGAGGGTGGCCACCCGCGAGACCATCAGGTAGTGGGCCTCGGTGGCGTCGGGACGGAACCAGCGCTTGTAGAAGTCGATCACCGTGGCGCTCGAGAGCGCGGTGAGCTCCGAGTCGATGGAGCTCATGGCGGCGGCGAAGATGACCGCGATCATCAACCCCACGAGCCCCGCCGGGAAGTACTCGATGAGGAAGGTCGGGAAGACGTAGTTCACGTCGTTGGACGTCGCCCCCCGAATCTCCCCCACGAGCGCCTTGGCGTCCCGTCGCAGACCGGCCAGCTCCTCGTCGTCGGACGCCAGGCGGGCCTGGAGAGCGGCCGGGACCTCGGTCCCCTCCTCGCGGGCGTCCAGAATGTCCTGGAGGGTCTCACGGCGCTGGTCGTGAACCGCGAGGAAGTCCCTCTGGAGCGCCTCGTACTCGCCCGCCCGGGGGCTCTCCTGGACCACCCGCAGCTCGGCGTCGTTGAAGACCAGCGGGGGAGCCTGGAAGTGGTAGAAGACGAAGAGGAGGACGCCGATGCTGAGGATGAAGAACTGCATCGGCACCTTGAGGAACGCGTTGAAGATGAGCCCCAGGCGGCTCTCCTTCAGCGAGCGGGCGGTGAGGTAGCGCTGGACCTGGCTCTGGTCGGTGCCGAAGTACGCCAGGGCCAGGAAGAACCCTCCGATCAGGCCCGACCAGATCGTGTAGGTGTTGGTCGGGTCCCACGACAGGTCCACGGACGCCCACATGCGCTGCACCCCGCCGATGTAGACCACGTCGCCCACGCCGACGTCGGAAGGGAGCCCGAGGTACATGAACACCAGCGCCAGCCCGATGCCGAGGAACATCATCAGCATCTGCACGACGTCGGTCCAGATGACGGCGGTGATGCCCCCGACCACGGTGTAGAGGATCGTCACCACGGCCATGATCGCGATGGTGACCCGCTCGTCCCACCCGAGGATCACGCTCAGCACGATGGCCGGGGCGTAGAGGATGATGCCGGCCCCCATCCCCCTCGAGAGCAGGAAGAGGAAGGACGTGAGCGAGCGCGTCTTCGGGTCGAACCGCCGCTCCAGGTACTCGTACGCGGTGTAGAAGCCGCCCCGGTAGTAGAACGGGACGAAGAGGATGCAGAGCACCACCATGGCCAGGGGCAGGGCCAGGTAGGTCTGGATGAACTCCATCCCGTCGTCGAAGGCCTGGCCCGTCGTGCCGATGAAGGTGATGGCGCTGGCCTGCGTCGCCATCACGCTCAGCCCCACGGCCAGCCACGGGATGCGGCGGTTGGCCAGGAAGAAGCCCTCGACGCCCTCGTTCCGCCGGCTCTGCCACAGGGCGAAGCCGACGATGGCGCCGAAGTAGGCGACGAAGACGCCCCAGTCGAGGACGCTCACGACGCCGTCACGGGGTGGCCGTCCCGACGTTCAGGAAGACGGTGAAGAGGTAGAGGAGGACGATGAGCGTGAGCGCCCAGGCGACCACGGTCCCGTAGAGCGCTCCCCAGCTCGGGAAGGGTCCGACCGGACCGGAATCGTCGTCCCCGCTCGCTCCGCTCCTCACCGTCCCCCCCCCACCGCCGCCCCTGCCTCCCACGCCCGCCACTCCCGGGCGTCGAGGGAGATCAGGTTGGCGAACAGCCGGTACGCGCCCGGGACGCCCGCCGGAAGCTGGCGGAAGAACGAGAGCCCGGTGTAGATCCAGAGCCCCTGGCCCAGTGGCGCCACCACCAGCGCCCCCCGCTTCGGCTCCTCGCCCGGGTCCGTGAGCTCCAGGAGCGGGGTCATCCGTTGCTCGTCCCACTCGCCGAGGAAGTAGAGTCCCCGCTCGGTCACCCAGCCCTCGAAGTCCTCGGGGCCGATCTCGTTGGGCGAGTGGAAGACCGGGTTGTCCGGGTGGATGAAGCGCCAGGGCGAGCTCTCGTCGGTGACCCGGTCGTGGGGTCGGGACATCTCGACGGGGAACGGCGCGTAGCCCCCTCGAGGGAACTCGTGCTTGTTGTACTGCACCAGCACGGTCCCGCCCGCCCG
>JASFUL010000016.1:0-25703 GCA_050050315.1 Gemmatimonadota bacterium | reverse complement strand
CGACGCCGTGGTGATCCCGGACACCGCCGTCACGGGGCGCTCCGAAGAAGCTCTGGATGGCCCGGGTGTCCCGCCCCTCGACGGGGAAGGCCAGGGCCGGATCGAGAGAGAGGGTCACCCGGTACCGCCCCCCCCTGAGCAGCTCGGGTTGGATGCGCAGCACGTATGCGCCGTCACGCCACGGCTCGTACGAGAATCGACCCGGCCCCAGGCTGTCGGCGGTCTGGACGGGTCGCAGGGGATCAGCGGGGTCGTCGGGCACGCGGAAGAAGTCCACGAAGAGGCGCGTCGGGCTCGACGGCGCCCCGTCTGCACCGCCCACGGCCTCCTCGAGCTCCACCTGGACCGTAAGCACTTGCCCCCGCTCCAGCCGCATGCGGTAGCCGGCCGCCGCCGGAGACTCGGGCGTGAGCCAGCCCTGCTCACGGAAGGGCGGCTCAATCCGGATGGGAGCTTCCACCGCCTCCGCCGCGGCACTCCTCCAGGCTCGGCCGAGCGCGGTCCCGTCGAGGCCCGCGTCCCGGAGCGAGGCGGCGTAGGCCTCGTGGGGCGTGAGATCCCGACGCTCGTCCACGATCTGCTCCACCTCCTCGCAGCCGTGGGCGCAGAGCGCCGTGGCCGCCAGGAGGAAGAGGAAGGGGATGCGCCGCAGAAGGACGCGTCGATTACTCACGATGGCTCGCTCCTCCCGTCCTCGTCGCTGACCCCGAAACCTCGATTTCACCCTACGCCGGGAGAATCGTCCGGGTTCCGGTGTAGGGGAAGCGGCCACTATCTTTTATGGCTCTGTCGACCCCGGTTCGGCAGCAGCGAAGCCCGGCAGCGCGTCCCCTGAGCAGCGGAACACCTTGATACGAATCGCCGACATCGAAGCGGGCACGATCGCCGACGAGCTCCAGCTCGAGATCGGGACCCGCGTGATCCGCATCAACGGACAGGTGGTCCGCGACGGAATCGACCTCACGTACCTGCTCGCGGACAGCGAGCTGGAGTTGGAGACCGTCACCCCCGCGGGCGAGAGCATCGTCTACGAGGTCAGCCGCGAAGGCGGCGACCCGGTGGGGATCGTGCCCGCCCCCGACAAGGTCCGGGAGTGTGCGAACGAGTGCGTCTTCTGCTTCATCGACGGAAACCCCGAGCACGTGCGGAGCTCGCTATGGCTGCGGGACGACGACTTCCGGCTCTCCTTCACGTACGGCAGCTACGTGACGCTCACCAACCTCGGTCCGAAGGGACTCCAGAGGCTCGTGGATCAGCGGATCAGCCCGCTCTACGTGAGCGTTCACGCCACCGAGCCCGAAGTGCGAGTGCGGCTGCTCAAGAACGAGCGCGCCGGGCTCGTCATGGACCACCTTCGGTTCCTCACCGGGCATGGGCTCGAGGTGCACACGCAGGTCGTCCTCTGCCCCGGGTGGAACGACGAGGACCACCTGGACCGCACGATCGACGACCTCTGGTCCCTGGGCGAAGGCGTGCGGTCGCTCTCGGTGGTGCCCGTCGGGCTGACGAAGTACAACCTGAACCGGCCGGTCCGTCTCCTGTCCGCGGAGGAGGCGCGGCGCGCCATCACCCAGGTCGATCGGGCGCGGGTCCGGGCACGCGCGGAGCGAGGCGTGGGCTGGGCCTACAGCGCCGACGAGATGTGGCTCATCGCCCAGCGACCGCTGCCCGGTGCCGACTACTACGACGACTGGGCACTCCTGGAGAACGGGGTGGGCGCGTTGCGTCGATGCTTCCTGGACTTCGAGGAGGGCCTCCCCGGCGTGCCCGAGCTGGCGGGCCGGCGGCTGCGTCTGGTCACGGGCCCCTCGATGGCGCCCTTCTTCCGGGCCCGACGGAGCCGGCTCGCCGTCGCCACCGGCGCCGAGGTCGAGGTTGTGGAGGTGGAGAACCGCCTCTTCGGCCCGACGGTCACCGTGGCGGGGCTGCTGCCCGGCGAGGACATCGCCGCCGCCGTCGAGGCAGCCGGCCCGTCCCGTCCGGGCGACCTCGTCCTCCTGCCGGCCGAGGCGCTCAACAGCGACGATCTCTTCATCGACAGCCTGCCTCTGGAGGACCTCCGCGCACGCCTGGCACCGGCCCGGATCGCCACGGGCTACGAGGTGACCGAGGCGCTGCGCGCCCTCGAGGGTGTGGAGGCGGCGGCGTGAGCGCGACGCTCCCCGTGGTCGCCGTCGTCGGACGTCCCAACGTGGGCAAGTCCACCCTCTTCAACCGTGTGGTGGGCCGGCGGCTGGCCATCGTCGACGACCAGCCGGGGGTGACCCGCGACCGGAACTTCGCCCGGGCGGACTGGACGGGGCGGAACTTCTTCGTCGTGGACACCGGCGGGGTCGTCGAGGAGACCGACGAGCCCCTGGACCGCGAGGTCCGACGGCAGGCCCTCGTGGCGGTGGACGAGGCAGACGTCATCCTCCTCGTCACCGACGGGAAGGAGGGCGTCCATCCCCTCGACGAGGCCCTCGCCGAGATCCTCCGCAAGACCGAGAAACCCGTGATCCTGGCGGTCAACAAGGTCGACAACCTCCCCCGGGACCCGGCCCACCTGGAGTTCTGGAGCCTCGGCCTGGGCGAGCCCGTGCCGGTCAGCGCCATCAGCGGGAAGGGGTCGGGCGACCTCCTGGACCGGGTGGTGGCCGAGCTTCCGCCGCGCGCGGAGGGAGAGGACGACCCGGACGTGGTGCGGGTCGCGGTCATCGGCAAGCCCAACGTCGGGAAGTCCAGCTTCATCAACCGGCTCCTCGGCGAGGACCGCGTCGTGGTGGGCGAGCGGGCGGGCACGACCCGCGACCCGGTCGACACGCCCATGCGGTACCACGGACGAACGCTGATCTTCGTGGACACGGCCGGGCTCCGGCGCCAGAGCCGGGTGAAGGAGGACCTGGAGTACTATTCGGCGCTCCGGACCGCCCGGGTCGTGGACGAGGCCGACGTCTGCCTGGCCCTCGTGGACGCCACCGAGCCGCTCCATCGGCAGGACCTGCGTGTCGTGGAGCAGGCGTGGGACGCGGGAGCCGGCGTGATCCTGCTGGTGAACAAGTGGGACCTGGTGGCCAAGGACACGTACACGGCGCCCGAGTTCGAGCGGTGGGCCCGGGAGCGTGCGCCCTTCCTCCAACACGTTCCCTTCGTGTTCATCAGCGCGCTCACGGGCCAGCGGGTGCGGAAGACCCTGGACCTGGTGCTCCAGGTCCAGCAGGAGCGTCACCGTCGGATCGACACGAACGAGGTGAACGACGCCCTTCGCGAGATCGTCGCGCGCCAGCCTCCGCCCCATCACCGCGGGCGTCCCGTGAAGCTCCGCTACGCGACCCAGGTGCGTACGGCGCCGCCGACGTTCGTCGTATTCTCGAACTTCCCCCACGCGGTCCCCGACCACTACGTGCGCTACCTGCACAACAGCTTCCGGGACCGGTGGACCTTCGCGGGCACGCCCATCCGGATCCATCTGCGGGAATCCAGGCGCAAGACGTACGGCACACGGGAGTCTCGGCGGGCGTGAACCCCTTCCTCCTGGTCCTCCTCGGCTACCTCGCGGGCGCGACCCCCACCTCGTACTGGGTGGGCCGCGCGTTCCACGGCGTCGACCTCCGTACCCGGGGTAGCGGGAATCTCGGGGCCACCAACGCCTTCCGGGTGATGGGATGGAAGGCCGCGCTTCCGGTCGTGCTCGTGGACGTCGGAAAGGGGTGGTTGCCCGTCTGGCTCTTCCCCCGCATCGACGCGTCCGGGACGATGCTGTGGGCCCTCGCCTACGGGGCGGCGGCCATCGTGGGTCACGTGTTCAGCGTCTGGGTGCGCTTCCGGGGAGGGAAGGGGGTCGCGACCAGCGCCGGGGTCTTCCTGGGCCTCGCGCCGTGGAGCGTCCTCGTCGGCCTCCTCGTCTTCGCGGTCACCGTCACCGCCACGCGCATCGTGTCACTGGGCTCGATCCTCGCCGCCCTGTGCCTCCCCTTCGCCGTGGCGTACGGTCCGGGCGCGTGGCCCCCGGGCGAGAAGGCCAGCCTCGTCTGGTTCACGGCCGCGCTCGCGCTGTTCGTGATCTGGGCGCACCGCTCGAACATCCGCAGGCTGCTCCGGGGCGAGGAGCGACGGTTCGGCCGCAAGGGAGAGCCCAGCTCGGAAGGGCCGACCGGAGACGACCCCCACCCTCCGGGCGAAGAGAGGAGGCGCACATGAGCCGACGGGTCGCCGTCGTCGGGGCGGGCAGCTGGGGCACGGCCCTCGCCGGCGTCCTCGCGAGGAACGGCCACTCGGTCCGCCTCTGGTCCTTCGAGGAGCGGGTGACCGAGAGCATCCGGAGGACCGGCGAGAACCGGAAGTACCTCGAGGGAGTCACGCTCCCGCCGACCCTCCACGCCACCTCCGACCTGGCGGAGGCCTGCGAGGCCGCCGACATCGTCCTCTCCGTGAGTCCCTCGCAGTTCGTCGGCAGGGTCATGGAGAACGCCGGGCGCCACATCCCCGAAGGCGCGCTGATCGTGAGCGCTTCCAAGGGGATCGAGACGAGCACCCTGCGTCGCATGGACCAGGTCCTCGCGGACGTGCTCGGCGATGGGGCGATGCGCCGCTTCGGCGTGGTGAGCGGACCGAGCTTCGCGGCCGAGGTGGCACGGGAGTCCCCGACCGCCGTGGTGGCGGCATCGTCGAGCGCCGAGGTCGCCCGGGAGATCCAGGCGGCGTTTCAGAACGGCTACTTCCGGGTGTACACGAACGCCGACGTCCTCGGCGTCGAGCTCGGCGGGGCGCTCAAGAACGTGATCGCCCTGGCCGCCGGCGTCACGGCCGGGCTGGGGTTCGGCCACAACACCATGGCCGCCGTCATCACGCGGGGCCTGGCCGAGATCACGCGCCTGGGTCTGGCGATGGGCGCCGAGCGGCCCACATTCATGGGACTGGCCGGGATGGGAGACCTGGTGCTCACCTGCACGGGCGAGCTGTCGCGGAATCGCACGGTCGGGTACCGGCTCGGACGGGGCGAGAGCCTCGAGGAGATCCTGGGCGGGATGCACGATGTCGCCGAAGGTGTCAAGACGAGCCAGGCCGTCCACGACCTGGCGCGGAAGCACGGGGTCGAGATGCCCATCACCGAGCAGGTACACGCCATGTTGGCCGAGGGACGGAGCCCCCGGGAGGCGCTCCAGCTCCTCATGAGCCGGGACCCCAAGCCGGAGGACTGGTCGTGAGCCCCATGGACCACCGGGAGCCGATCGCCAAGAAGGCCTACTACTCCATCGGCGAGGTGTGCGATCTCGTCGGCCTCAAGCCCCACGTCCTCCGGTACTGGGAGACCCAGTTCGACGTCCTGAAGCCCAACAAGAACCGGGCGGGCAACCGGGTCTTCCGGCCCAAGGAGATCGAGCTGGTGCTCCTGGTGAAGCACCTCCTGTACGACGAGAAGTACACCATCGACGGCGCGCGTCAGCGGCTCCAGGAGATGAAGTCGTCGGGAGAGTTGGAGGAGGGGCAGCAGGAGGTGCTCGAACCGGAGTTCCTGCAGGGGATGAAGGAGGAGCTCCACGAGCTGCTGCAGATCCTGACCGTCCCCGAAGGCGACCCGACCACGTCCGACGACTGACCCGCGGCACGCCGGTCCCTCCCGGGCACCCGGTCCGCCCAACCCACGGATCCGCCCTTCATGCGCATCCTCTGCACCAACGACGACGGCTACCTGGCCACGGGCATCCGCGTGCTGGCCTCCGCCGCGCGCGCCCTCGGGGAGGTGACGATCGTGGCCCCGGACCGAGAGCAGAGCGCTACGAGCCACTCGCTCACCATCCACCATCCCCTGCGGGCGAAGCGGGCGGCCGACGGGGCCCTCGTGGTGGACGGCACACCGACCGACTGCGTGATCCTCGGCGTGGGTGAGCTCGTCGACGGCCGTCCCGAGGTGGTCCTTTCGGGCATCAACCACGGGCCCAACATGGGGGAAGACGTGCTGTATTCGGGGACCGTCGCCGCCGCGATGGAGGCCACGGTGCTCGGGATCCCGGCGGTGGCGATCTCGTACGTCGGTGACCATTTCGAGTCACTGGAGGCCTGGGAGGACGTGGTGGCCGGGCTGCTCCGGTCGCTCCTGGAGCCGGAGCGGCGCTTCCCGGCCGAGACGCTCTTCAGCGTGAATCTCCCGGCCGTGGCGCCGGAGGAAGTCCGCGGCATCCGCGTGACCAGCCTGGGGAAGCGCCGCTACAGCGACTCGATCACCCGGGCCGAGGATCCGTCCGGGAGGGAGTACTTCTGGATCGGCGGCGGAGTGTCCAGCTGGCGCGGTCGGGAAGACTCGGACTTCCGGGCCGTTGAGGAGGGCTGGATCTCGTTGACTCCCTTGCACTTGGATCTCACCAACTACCAGCTTCTCGAGGAGGTGCGTGGCTGGACTCTGGAGCTGGACCGATGAGCGTCTCGCGCCACGGATCGGGAGCGGCCGACGACCCCCGGTTCGTGGGATACCGCCGCAGGCTGATCGAGGAAATCCGGGAGCAGGGGATCGAGGACCTGGAGATCCTCCAGCTGTTCGATCGGGTCCCGCGGCACCTCTTCGTGCCCGAGGGTCTCTGGCCCATGGCGTACGAAGATCGCCCGGTGCCCATCGGCTTCGGCCAGACCACGTCCCAGCCGTCCCTGCAGGCGTACTACCTGCAGGTCCTCCGTCCCGGCCCGGACGACCGGGTGCTCGAGGTCGGAACCGGGAGCGGCTACCTGACCGCCCTGCTGGCGCTCATGGCCGAGCGGGTCTACTCGGTCGAGCGCGTGCGTGATCTCTCGACCCGGGCCCGCAAGGCGCTGGACGGGCTCAAGCTCCAGAACGTGGCGCTCCTGGTCGGCGACGGCACCATCGGATGGCGAAAGTACGCTCCTTACCAAGTCGTCGTCGTCTCGGCCGCCGCCCCCTCCGTCCCCGACGCGCTGATCGATCAGCTGGCGGACGGGGGACGTCTCCTGATCCCCCTCGGGGATCGGGAATGGCAGACGCTGGTCCTGGTGCGGAAGGTGGGGGGCGAGACCGTCGCCGAGGAGCTCGAGGGCGAGTGCACCTTCGTACCGCTCCTGGGGCGCTTCGCCTTCGATCCGGAGGCGCCGTGACCGACGGCGGACGGGACGTGCGGGTCCCGAGCGAGCTGGGCTCGGTGCCCGGCAAACGCCCCGGGCCGCTCCGGCGGCTCTACGACTGGGTGCTCCACTGGGCCTACACTCCGTACGGGTCCTGGGCGCTCTTTCTCCTGGCCCTGGCCGAGTCCTCCTTCTTCCCGATCCCGCCTGATCCCCTCCTCATGGCGCTCTGCCTGGGTGCGGCGAAGAAGGCGCTGAAGTTCGCCGCGGTCGCCACCGCCGCGTCCGTCCTCGGAGGCCTGATCGGATACGCGGTGGGGGCGGGCGTGTGGGGAGTCGCCGAGCCCTATTTCTACGCCTGGGTTCCGGGGGTGAGCCCGGAGGCGTTCGCCCGCGTGCAAGGGCTCTACGATCGGTGGGACTTCTGGGCCATCTTCCTGGCCGGGCTCACGCCGATCCCGTACAAGGTGTTCACCATCTCGGCCGGCGTCTTCGACATCAACCTCGGGATCTTCGTGCTCGCCAGCCTCACGAGCCGCGGCCTGCGCTTCTTCGCCGTGTCGGCGCTCATCTACAAGTGGGGCAAGCCGATGAGCGACTTCATCGACCGCTACTTCGACGTGCTCAGCATCCTCTTCGGGATCCTGCTGGTGGGGGGCTTCCTGGTGATCGAGTTCGTCCTCTGAAGACGTCCGGGCTCGCGTTTCAGGTCTCCCTGCCCGCTTGCTTCATTTGTTTCCTTCTCCCGCGAGCCGGTCGTATATTCGTAGCATGAGGGCACGCCGTGCGGGCGTGGCCGACCCCTGGCGGAGCCCCAGCGACATGACCGAGGACAGCCGGGATCACGCCCCCGACGAGGGCGCCCCGCCCCCCCGTGAGCCCCTGCCACCCCCGGCGTTCTCGCCGGGTTCCCCCCGCCGGAAGCGATACGGGCACTCCGGTCCGGAGGGAGGCGAATCCGGCCTCATGGGCGGCATCCCGGACGACGCCTTCATCGACGTGGAGGACGGTGCCGAGGAGGAGGGATACGTGCCCGATGACGCGTTCATCCACCCGGACGAGATCGGCACGCGAGACGACCCCGACATCTCGGAGGACGCGTTCTTCGACCCCGACGAGCCCATCGTACGGACGGGTCCGCCGGCCACGCCCGAGGACTACGAGGCGGTGCTGCACGGCCCCTCCGGGACCCAGGACTTCGAGGAGGACGAGGTCGTGGTCACCGGAATCGACGACGACCCCCACCTGCCGGATCGGGGTGTGCCCGGAGCGCGCGAGGACGCCCACTTCGGCCGGGTCGTCCGGGCCGTCGGGAGGCTGGCGGACGACCTGCGCAGGGCGGGCGAGACGGCGCTGCGGACCGGGTCCCATATGTCCCCGCTGGAGGTGACCCTCCGGGCGTACTGCTCGGGCTACCTGGACGGGTTGAGGGAAGGGCGGGACGACTGAGGTGGCCGAGGCCCGACACGAGCGGCTTCGGTCCACCAGGAGAGAGGCCGGCGGGGAGATCCCCGCCGGCCTCTCGGTCGTTCGTCCGATCCGGGGCGGATCGGAGCGGTGGTGGGTCAGTTGCCCCAGGCGTTCATCACGTTGATCCGGCCCTTGCCGTAGAACGGATCGGCGCCAGGCTTGCCGAGGTCGTCGGCCGTATTCTGGAGGATGGAGCGGATCCGGCCGGGGTTCTCGCCGACCCGAGCGGCCACCAGGGCGGCCGTTCCCGCCACGTGGGGCGAAGCCATCGATGTGCCGCTCAGCCACAGGTAGGTGGTCGGCTCGCAGCTGAATCCAGCCACGTCCGGCAGGTAAACGCTCTGGGTGCTGCAGGGCGCCAGGACCAGGTAGGGAACGCCCGTGTCCCCTCCGGGCGCGGCGACGCTGATGGCCGAGGTCCCGTGGTTGCTGTAGCTCGTCACCTCGTCCCAGTAGTTCGTGGCCGAGACGCACATGCCGTTCCCGCTCTCGCAGGGTGTGGAGACATACGAGCCGGCGCGGAAGTCACGGCCCAGGTGGTCGAGGTCGTAGCCCGAGTTGCCCGCGGCCGAGACGACGACGACGCCCTTCTGGCTGGCGTAGTTCATCACGGTCGTGAGCAACGCGTTGAGCTGCCCGCCGCCCTCGAAGCGCTTACCGACGAAGCCCTGGAGGCTCATGTTGACCACGTCGGCGCCGTTGTCGGCCGAGAACAGGAGTCCCGACACGATCGCGCTGAAGGGGCACCCGAAGTAGGCGCCGCAGATCTTGACGGCCATGAGCGTCGCGTGGGGCGCCACGCCCGCTGTGCCGATGCCGTTGCTCGCCACCGTCCCGGCGACGTGCGTGCCGTGGTAGTGGTCGTCGCCCCAGGCCGGGATCAACGGGTTCACGTTTTCGACGAACGCGATACTCCGGCTGGGGTCCACGAGCCCGGCGAGGTCCTGGTGCGTCGCGTCGATGCCCGTGTCCAGGATGGCGACCGTGACGCCCTCGGCCGTCGCGCCGGCGTCCCACGCGTCGTCGGCATGGATGACCTCCATGTCCCACTGGTAGCCGATCTGGTAGAAGAAGGCGTCCTTTGGATCGTGGCTGGCCGGGGTCGACTCGACGCCGCGGATCCTCGAGGGGTGGGGGACCATCACGTCGGCGGCCATGGCGCGCACACCCGACCCGCCCGAGAGGGCCGTCGCGGCGTCGGGCGACAGCCCTGTGGCGACGATGATCCCCGCTCCCGCATGGCTGCGGACCACCGTGCCACCGGCGTCGCCGATGGCTGCGGAGACGGCGTCCAGCTGGCTCGGCGACACCGAGAGCACGTAGCCACCGGCCTCCGTGAGGGTCATACCGCTCGCGCCGCCACGCGCCTGGAGCGACGGGCCGACGTCGGGAGAGGGCTCCACCGCGGACTCCGAGCAGCCGGACAGCGCCAGGGCGAGGGCCGTCAGGCCATACAGCGGAAGTCGTAGGATGCTGCGCATAGAAGTGACTCCTGGGTCTGGAGTAGGGACGAGGGGCGGGGGATTGCCCCTCACGAGGACACCGTCTTTGTACGACAATCGTAAGAGCGGCGCAAGGATGTCGGGATGACGCCCGGACGTGCCGCAGGATACGGGCCGCAACCGCGTGCGAACCCGGGCTCCTCGAGCGCTGGAAGCCCCGTCCCTGCGTTCGGTGTGGGTCCAGGCGGCTCCACCGGCGTACGACCTCGCCGGAGACGCCGCGGACGGGACGGAGACGCATCGGGGAGCGCCTTCGCGATTGCGGCAGCGGCTCGGCGAACTGTGGCATTGCTGCGACAGGGCGAGCCCGCCGATCGGTGCCGACGGAGACCCGGGAACCGTCGGCGCCACCCCTCCGGTTGGGCCCGAATCGCCCCGCGCTCAGCACTATCCCGGGGCCTCTTCGACTGGATTCCCGAGGATCGGAGGTACCGCACGAGCGGTCCAGGGTCGGGCTACTGGACCCTGGGAGCTTCGACGACTCCAGGATCTCGGGGTCCGGGGCCGGGCCGAGGGTGCCCGGCGTGCGGTGAGCCGTCGCGGGGACCGTGCCCCCGGGCAGCGGGGTAGTGGGCGCCGGTGAGAGACCGCAGGGGTCGCCGGCGATCGGTTCGGGTCCACGAGGATGATGCACGGTCCGGCGTAGGACCCTACCATGGACCCCGGCGGCGTAGTCAAGTCCCCGTAGCTCAGGTGGATAGAGCGACTGCCTCCTAAGCAGTAGGCCGCAGGTTCGAGTCCTGCCGGGGACGTTCCACAACCAAAGGCGCCGCAAGCACTTCTCCGCTTGCGGCGTCGTTCTTCTCCAGGGCTCGGCGCCTCGGGGCCGTCGGCGCTCAGCGACCCGAGGGGCGCGGTTCCTCGATCGCCCAGAGGGCCAGCTCGAGGAAGGCCTCGGCGAACTCGGCCTGGAACGTCCCGCTCGCCCGCTCCCGATGGATCTGGAAGCCGGCCGGGGGCGACGCCACGCGGCCGTTGCAGCCGACGGTGGGCACGCCCGTGTGCGTGGCGAGGTCGACGTTCCCGGTCACGGTCCAGTCCCGAACCCCGTCCACCGCGTAGCCGTACTGCATGTGCTCGCCTCTGAGCGTATTCCCCGTGACCGAGGCGCCACGGATGGTGGGATCGTCCGGGGTGGCCGGGTCGAGACACACCCATACGCGCCAACCCATGGCCATGGCGACGCGGACGACCGCGCCGGAGGCGTCGATCACGTTGCCACGGACACGCGTGCCGCCGAAGTCGCCGCCGTAGACCGGGTAGTCGACCATGTTGATTCCGCCCAGGAGGACGCGGGTCTCCGCCCGGATGACGTTGTCCTCCACGATCGAGCCGGGGGCGGCGAAGATCACGATGGCCCCATCCGTGGCATCGACGATGGTGTTGTTCCGGACCACGCTGTTGGCACACGCCAGCGAGATGCCGTCCGCCCAGGTTCCGTCGGAACGCCCGGCCGGGCCGAGCTCGTTGTCCTCGACGATCGCGTCGGTGCAGTACGGGTCGCCGCCCTCGAACAGATGGAGGGTCGACCAGCTCCGGGGCTCGAACGCCTTCACCTCCCGGACCACCTGTCCCGAGGCGCGGCCGCCCGCCCGGATCAGGGCCTCTCCCGACCGGGGGCCGTACGTGGGCCGATTCCCGTCGATCACGACGTTCCTCAGCACGACGTCGGACCGGTCGCGCATGTCGACGGCGGTGGTCACCGACGAGGACGCGATCCGTAACAGCGCCCGCCCGTCGTCGGTGGGGTAGCCCTCCGTGTGGATCTCCTGGCCATCCGCCGTGAACACGACGGGCCCGCCGAGCAGGAACACCGCGTTCCGGCACAGGACCGCCACGGATCCCGGCGCCGTGAGGGCCCGGTTGATGGCGTTCTCATGCCCGGACGAGATGCAGGCTCCCCCCGAGGGCGGGTCGGGCTCTCCGTCGTCGACCGCCACGTCCGTCCCGGGGGAGGAGGAACAAGCCGTGAGCTGGACCCCGACCATCAGGAGTCCCAGCAACCCCGACCACGTGCGTTTCGACATGCGGTCCCTCCCGGCCCGGCGGGGCCGTGACGTGGGCGGATACCGCGCCGTGGCGGTTCGAGACCCCACCGCGTGCCCGAGGCCATTGTGCGGTCCCGGCGCGCCGCCGACAACCCCGATCGAGCGGTCCGCTCCGACCACCACCGATCGACGCCCGAACCCCCCGATTCCGGGGCCTGTGTACCCCTCGAGGGACGGCGCCCACCGCCCCGAGCGCGGCGGTTTGATGCTCGCTTGACGCCTGCGTGCGAGGATTGGGCGTCGCTGGATTGCGAAGCGCGAAGGGAGTGGCAGCGGCGCTTCGAGCTCGGGGAGGTCCGGCGAGCCCGCCCCGTGGGGCGCGGCACCGCCGGACGGCGAGGAGGGGTGATGGTGCCGATCTGGCCGGTCGTGGCCGCGCTTGGCGCGCTGTTCACGGGAAGGGTCGTGGCAGTGTTGGTCGAGCGAGCGGTGGGCGAGTCCATGCACATCGACGAGGGTGGGCCCCCGGAAGAGCCCTGAGCGCGGAGCCGTGTCAGGTCGGCTTCCCGCCCGGGACCGCCGGTCGCGAGGGCCCGTCGTCGTGGCTGGCTCCCGACCTCGCATCGGGACGGTGGGCTCCGTATGTTCCCGTCCGTCCGAAGCGGACGCCGTCGCGGGCCCGCCGCCGACGCCGGCCCGCGGCCCGACGCCGCTCCCCCATCCCGATACGAGCGATGCTCTCGACCTCCCCGCGAATCGCGCGATTCGTGGCTTGCTGGGCCACAACCCTCCTCCTCGCCGGCGGATGCGACAGGCCGGAGCCGGGGGCCGACGCGTCTCCCGCGACGGGCACGGAAGCCACGGCCGGAGGGGAAGGGGCCACGGTCGCCGGGTCGGATCCCACCGGCCCCGGTGACGTCCCCGCGGCCCCTGCCACCGCCACGGAGGTCGACACCGTCCGGGAGGCGCTCCCCGAGGGGGCCGAAGCCGTGTCGCTGCTCGGCGGCGCCCTCCGTCCGCCGGAGCTCCCGGACGACGTGCGGGCCACCTACGAGGCCAACCTCGCGGCGGCGGAGCGGGAGCTGGCGGCCGACCCGGAGGACGCCGATGCGCTCATCTGGTACGGGCGGCGCCTGGCCTACCTGGGGCGGTACCGGGACGCGATCGACGTCTACACCCGGGCCATCGGGCTCCATCCGGGCGACGCGCGACTCTACCGGCACCGGGGACACCGGTGGATCACGGTCCGGGAGCCGGGGCTGGCCGTCGCCGACCTTCGGCACGCGGTCGAGCTCGTCGCGGGCACGCAGGACGAGGTCGAGCCCGACGGTGTGCCGAACGAGCGCGGAATCCCGACCAGCACCCTGCACTTCAACATCTGGTACCACCTCGGCCTCGCCCACTATCTGCGGGGTGACTTCGTGCAGGCCCTCCTCGCGTGGAACGAGTGCATGGCGGTCTCCAGGCACCCGGACTCGGTGGTGGCTACCGCGTACTGGCTCAACAACGTCCTCCGCCGCCTCGACCTCGACGCGCGGGCGGACTCGGTCCTGGCCGACATCGACGCCGGAATGGACATCATCGAGAGCACGTCCTACCTGGACGTCCTCCTGCTCTGGAAGGGAGAGCGGACCCCCGAGCAGCTCCGGTCGGCAGGGGCGGACGAAGGGGCCCTGGCCAGCGTGACCACCGAGTACGGGATCGGCATGTGGCGCTTCGCCCGGGGTCGACGCGAGCGGGCCTACGAGCTCTGGGAGTCGATCCTCGAGCGCGAGGGGCAGTGGGCCGCCTTCGGCTCCATCGCGGCGGAGGCCGAGCTGGCCCGGGTGGACGGAGAGGGGTGACCGCCGACCCCCTCCCTCTGGCCGAGGCCCTCGACGCGGTGCGGAGCCTCGTCCCGCCGTCACCGCTCCTGGAGGTACCCGAGCTCTCCGAACGTTCCGGATCCCGCGTCCTCCTGAAGCTCGAGAGTCTGCAGGTCACCGGCTCCTTCAAGGTCCGCGGCGCCGCCGCCCGGATCCTCGCCCTCACCCCCGGGGAGCGACGGCGCGGCGTGGTGACGTGCTCCAGCGGCAACCACGGCCGGGCGGTGGCGTGGGTGGCGGGGAGGCTTGGGGTGCCGGCCGTCGTATGCGTTCCCGACTGGGTCGATCCGGTCAAGCTCGAGGCGATCCGCGAGAGCGGAGCGGAGGCGCTCCTGGCGGGGTCCACCTACGACGAGGCGGCCCTGCGCGCCCGGGAGCTCGCCGACGAGCGTGGGTTCGTGTTCGTCCATCCGTTCGACGACCCCCGGGTCGCGGCGGGGCAGGGGACCGTGGCGCTGGAGATCCTCGACGCCCTTCCGGACGCCGGCACGCTCGTGGTGCCCCTCTCCGGCGGCGGGCTCGCCGGCGGCATGGGGGCCGCGGCGGCGGAGCGGGGCCGGGACGTCCGGGTCGTCGCGGCCTCGGCCGAGCGTGCCCGGGTGATGTACGAGAGCCTCCGGCACGGCGCTCCCCTCGAGCTGCCGGAGGAGGAGACGGTGGCCAACGCCCTCTCCGGCGGGATCGAGCTGGAGAACCGGTGCACGTTCGGGCTGGTCCGGCGCCACGTGACCGACCACGTCGTGGTGGCGGAGGAGGCCATCGAGCGCGCCATGGCCTGGGCCTTCCGTCGGGGTCGCCTGGTGGTCGAGGGAGGCGGCGCGGTCGCCCTCGCCGCCTTGATCGAAGGGGCGGTCGCCCCGGCGGACGACCGCCCCCTCGTGGTGGTGGTGAGCGGCGGGAACGTGGCGGCGGACGTGCTCCTGGGCGTCCTGGGGCGCCGCTGAGCCCGCCCGTACGCCGATCTCTACAGGATCCGCACCACCACCACCCGCGCGGGTGCCTGGACGTCGATGTTGATCTCGGCCCCGCGGCCCGTGCCGTTGGTGCGGAAGTCGTGGACCCTGTACCCGCCCTGGCCGGCCGATCCCGTGTAGACCGCGGACTCGAGCAGCACTGACTGCATCGCCCCGCCCTCCGTGGTGGTCACGGGCCAGGGGAAGGCCCCCGGAGCGCCCGGGCCGTCGTTGGGATCGTTCGGATCGTTGCAGCTCGAGTCTTCGAAGAGGTACGGGTCGATGGCGAAGCAGAAGAGCTCGACGGCGCTCACGAGGTCCCACGAGGTCAGGGGCTTGGGCGCCACGTCGGCCGCGGGGGTGCCGTTGTACATCATGGCCGTCATGAACTCGTCGAGGAGCGTCTGCCACGACTGGCCCGTCGCGCCCTCGAGGCCCTCCACGCCGGAGGGCGAGGCGCGGCCGTTCAGGGTACGGAAGAGGGAGGCGTCGGCGAAGCGGCTCTGGCTCGCGTTCCCGTAGACGTCGCCGAGCCAGCGCTGGAACAGCCACCCCGTGCCGTACACGTCGTCGCCGTTGCCGGTGTTGACGATGATGCTGTTCGGTTGCTCGGCCAGCCCGGCCTGGAGGCGGAAGAGCTGCAGGAGGAGGGAGACGTTCTCGTTCGTCACCTCCCCCGTCGCCGCACGCCAGTGGTCTTCGACCACGGTGGCCGTGACCTCGGGGCCGCCCACGTCGTGCCACGCCACCCGGGCCGCCCGGGTGGAGGCGATCTCGGCCGACCCCTCCTCCTCCCACAGGGGGTGCAGGTTCTGACCGGCCCGCTGAAGACGCTCCCAGACCGAGCTGACGTGCTTCATCTCGTGGACGAGCGTACCCAGACCCAGGCCGAAGGCCTGGTCGGCGGACGTCAGGGCCAGGATCTCGTCGACCCCCATGTAGATGAGCTCGGCCTCGTTGGACGCGGCGCACTGGGACTTGTCGAACATGTCCCCGGGCCAGACGTAGCCCAGGACGTTCTCGTCCGTGGCGGGGGTGATGAACACGATCACCTTGCCGTTGGAATCGATGTCCGCGACCCCCCCGAAGTAGGTCTCGATCACCTCTTCGCCGTATACCTCGTAGTAGTCCAGCAGGAGGCTGGCCACCGCGGTGCTCACGCGGGTCGTCGCGGCGGCGTTCTGCGTGCTGTCCTGGAAGATCGCCAGGCGATCGTCCTCCCCGATCTTGATCGCCGTGACCATCTGGCCGACCTCGCACTGAGGCGAGTTCCCGATGTCGATGCGGAGCTTCTGGGGGAGGTCCACCGCGGCCACGGCCGCCGGGCTGCGTCTCGACGGCGCCACGGCTCCCGGACCGAGGCGACGGATCATCCCCTCCGCCTCCCGGAACACGTCGCCGTGGAAGCGAGCGGTGGCGTCCTGCTTCCGGAGCGCCGTCCGCAGCTCCTCGGCGTGCCGTGCGAAGACCGGCTCGGACCGTGCCAGGGGTGCCCGCCAGGGGGAGGCGCTGGCGGCCGCGGCGGAGACCCCGTTGGCCGTGACGGTCGCCGTCACGTCCCGCTCCGCTCCTTCGATCCCGGCCCGGTTGGCCCGGATCAACGCGACGCGGTAGTACCGGTCGGTCCGGTCGTTCGGGATCCACACGCCGCACTCTCCCACGCGCGAGGGATCCATCACCCTCACGTCACCCACGTCCATGTCGACGGGCGCGGTGCACGACTCGAAGGTGAAGGAGCGGGACGCCTGGTCGCCCTCGCCATCCGTCACCTGGATCGTCACCGGGAAGGTTCCCGTCTCCGCGGAGGCGCCGTCAAAGCTCCCGTCGGCCCGGAGCGCCATCCCGAGCGGCAGCCCGCCGGCGATCACCTCGAAGGCGTAGTCCCCGCCCGTCCCGCCCGTGGCCTCCACGGTCTGACCGTAGGGGATCCCGATGCGGGCCGCCGGAAGCGCCGACGTCCGGAAGCCGAGCTGCTGCGGCACGGACTCCGCCACGAATTCCACATCGGGTACGCCCGCCCCCGATGCCGTGACCGTGACGCTCCCCCCGGCGTCGGGAAGCGTGAGGGTGGTCCGGGCGCGGCCGTCGGTGTCGGTGTCCATGCTCTGGGGGCTGACCGAACCGGAGGAGGCGGAGAAGGACACCGTGAAGTCGGCGGCGGCGCGACCGGCGTCGTCGGTGACCTTCACCTCCAGGGGTTCCGAGAGCGTCGTGCCCGGCGGGCCCGACTGCCCGTCGCCCGCCGTGATCTGCATCTGGGAGGGCACGATGGGATCGGTCCCGTCCCCGCCACCGTCACACGCGACGGCCAGGGCTGAGACGAGGAGGGCCAGGATCGGCAGCGAGGGACGCTGGTGCATGCGGCTTCGGCCTCTGTCGGGGCGGGTGCGCGAGGCGACCCTCACCGGAAGGGCCGCGCGCGCTCTCGAACGGACGCCCGCTCCCGGTTCTTCTGGTGGAGCGGGCGGACGAGCGGCTTTCAAACACGCCGTACCCCCCCCATGTTCCGGCGGGCGGCCCACGTCGTGCGGCCCCGAAACCGGAGGAGCCATCCATCCCGCGAGCCCCGCGCTCGCTTCCCGCGCCGAGGTCCCGCAAGGAGGATCGATCCGAGTCATGCTCAAGCCCGCACCCCTCGCGACCGCCGTGCTGGCCGGCGGGGCGATCCTCTCGCTCCAGAGCTGCCGGGACCAGCCGGAAGCGCCGGTGGTCCGGGTCACCGGAGGGGCCGTCGCGGCGGGGACGCCGGAGGCCACGTCCGTGGGGCGGGAGATCCTCTCCCGGGGCGGAAACGCGGCCGACGCCGCCGTCGCCGTCTCTCTCGCGCTCGCGGTGACCGAACCGGGCCAGACCGGACTCGGCGGGAGCGCCGTCGCCCTCGTGCGCCGCCCCGGCGAGACGCCGGTCGTGATTCACGGCCCGGACGACACTCCGAGGGGGACTCCCGGGTCGGCGCCGCGGATCGCAGCGCCGACGCTCGTGGCCGTCCTCGAGCGGCTCTGGCGGAACTACGGGAGCGGCACCCTGGAGTGGCGGGACCTGGTCGAGCCGGCCGAGCGCCTGGCCGAGGAGGGCTTCAACCTCGGTCGGCTCTCGCACCGCACGCACGTCCGGGAGTATCCGCGACTCGTGGCCGACAGCGCCCTCTCGGCTCTCTTCCTGACCGAGAGCCGGGCGATCCCCGCCGAGGGGACCGTACGGACTCGACCCGAGCTGGCGTCGACGCTGCGTCGGCTGGCCCGGGAGGGGCCCGGGGACCTGTACCGGGGAGAGCTCGCCCACCGGCTGACCGAGTGGACCGGGCGACGAGGACTGCCCCTGACGGGACGGGATCTGACGGAGGCGTCGAGGGTGGGGGAGGTCGCGGCGCTGCGGGGCGCCTTCCGGGGGTGGACGGTGTGGACGACGCCCGAACCCTGGGGTGGAGCAGCGGTGTTGCGGGGGCTGGAGCTGCTCCAGACGGCTCCGGAGGCCCTCTGGAGGGCCCCGGAGGGCTCCAGGGCCCCGTGGATGGTCGAAGGCCTCCTCAGGGCCCTGACGGCCACCGAGAGCGACCTGGAGACGTGGATGAGCACGCTGTCGCCCCTCCCGGTGCCGTCGGATGCCGCTGGAGGGTGGGCGGGTCCGGCGCCCGGGGCGACGGGAGGCGCCCCCCGGGCTCCAGGGGGCGGAAGCACACCCCGGAGGGGAGGCGGGCTCCCGGACGCGGACGCGGTACCCGGCGAGACGACGCACTTCTCCGTGCTCGACGAGCGGGGTGGCGCCGTGTCCCTCACGCAGACGCTGGGCGGGCCCTTCGGCTCGGGCTTCGCCCCGCCCGCCCTTGGCTTCGTCCTCGGGACGCCCCCCGTCCGGGCAGCGGCCTCGCCGCCGGCGGAGCCCGCGGACAGCGCCTCCGCGGGGCCCGACACCACGGCGCCGACGCCGGAACCCTCCCCCACCTTCCCTCCGGTCCGGCGCTGGGCGAGCCCCACGATCGTGACCCTCGGGGATTCGATGACGCTGGTCCTGGGCAGCCCGGGAGGCCCCCGGGGGATCTCGGCCGTGGTCCAGGTGGTGACGGAGTGGGTCCGCGCCCCTCTCGAGCTCCGGGAGGCGGTCTCCGCGCCCAGGATGCACGTGGGACCCGTGCCCGGCGGCCGCCGCGGCCGGGTCTACCTGGAAGGGCTCCTCGCCGACGCGGCCGACAGCACCCTCCTGCGGGCGCCGCCCCCCTGGAGCGACTCGCTGCGGACGTCCCTCTCCCTTCGGGGATTCCTGATCACCGAACGGGACACGGGGCTCCAGTTCCAGGGCCTGAGCCCGTGGTTCGGCGGCGTCAACGCGGTCGCCCGGGTCGGGACCCGGTGGCTCGCGGCGGCCGATCCACGACGGGACGGCGCCGACGCCAGGGTCAGCGAGACCCTTCCGGGGCCGGACGCGGAAGGTCGGGGAGGATCCGGGGGAGGACGTCTCCCGCCGGACCCCTGACGAAGACCGTGGCCCCGGCCGACAGGGCGCTCTCCCGGACGTTGACCTCGATGAGGCGTCCCCCGGCTTCGCGGGCGACCCACGGGATGGAGGCCGCCGGCTGGACCACCCCGCTGGTCCCGACCACGAGGCACACCTCGGCCTCCCGGGCGGCGGCGAACGCCGCCTCCAGGACGTCGGCGTCGAGGGACTCGCCGAACCACACGACGTCCGGACGCACGAGGGCGTCGCACTCCGGACAGCGGGGAAGGGAGCCCTCCGACGTGGCATCCACCGGCTCGCGTCGCTCGGCGCGCCACGGGCAGCGTGTGCACTTCACCCGGAAGAGGGACCCGTGCAGCTCCAGGACCAGCCGGACGCTCGAATCGGCCTTCTCTTCCGGGGGGTGGCGGTCCGCCTCGCGGAGGGCGACCCGATGCAGGCCGTCCACGTTCTGCGTCACGAGGGTGACGCCGTCGCGCCCCGTCTGGAGAGACGCGATGGCGTGGTGCGCCGGATTGGGGACGCAGCGGCCCACGAGATCCCGCCTCCACTGGTACCATTCCCACACCAGCCGCGGGTCCCGGGCGAAGGCCCCGGGGGTGGCCAGCTCCTCGGGCCGGTGGCTCTTCCACATCCCCCCGGGTCCGCGGAACGTGGGTACGCCGGACTCGGCGCTGACGCCCGCGCCCGTGAGCACCACGACCGTCCCGGCCCGCTCCAGGAGGGCCCGGGCGCGCTCCACGCCTCCCGTCCCGTCCAGCTCACCCCCCGGACGTTCTTCCGCCGGCACGACCGTCACCCCCTCGCCAGACGCCAGACGAGGGCGGCCCACCCCACGAGGAACGCGACCCCGCCGAGGGGTGTGACCGCCCCCCACCCCCGGGTCCCGGTGAGGACGAGGAGGTAGAGGCTGCCGGAGAACACCACCACGCCGATCAGGAAGGCCCACCCCGCCACCACCGTCCCGCCGCCGGGCCATCGGGTCATGGCCCACCCCACGAGGACCAGGGCCAGAGCGTGGTACATCTGGTAGCGGACCCCCGTCTCGAAGATCTCCAGGTCCCGGGCGTCGAGTCGCGGGCCCAGCGCGTGGGCCCCGAAGGCGCCCAGGGCGACCCCGAGAAACGCGAGCGCCGCTCCGAGCATCACGAACGTCCGCTCCATCCGCAGCTCCTCCTCGAGGATGACTCCCGGCCCGGCTCCCTCCGCCTCCGCTCAGCGGTCCCCGGACCGATCAGTACGCGATTCCGTACGCCTCCCGGCGGGGATCGGACGCCACCGTGAGCGTCCCGCCGTCCGGGTCGACGCGGATCATCTGGGCACCGCCGAAGGTGGCGGTCCACCCCTCCACCGGCCGGACCCGGTGTCCCAGCGAGGCGAGCTCGTCCCGTACCGCGAGGGGCACCCGGTCCTCGATGGCCACCGCCAGGCCGGGGTAGCTGCGGAAGCGCGGCGCCTCCACCGCCTGTTGGGGCGTCATGTCGAACAGCAGGAGGTTGTTCACGATCTGCACGATCGACTGGGTCTGGCTGTCGCCGCCGGGGGTGCCGAGGGTGAACGCGAGCCGTCCGTCCGACAGCGCCATGGTGGGGGTGAGCGTGTGGTACGGGCGCTTGCCCGGGGCCACCTGGTTCGGGTGGCCCTCCTCGAGGGTGAAGAGCGCCCCCCGATTCTGCAGCACCACGCCCGTCTCCGGTTCCAGCAGACCCGAACCGAAGCCGGCGAAGAGGCTCTGGATCCAGCTCACGGCGTTGCCTTCCGCGTCCACCACCGTCAGGTACACCGTGTCGCCGGAATCGTCGAGAGCGTCCCCCTCCGCCGGCCCGACCCCGCCCCCGCCGATCCCGGGCTCGACGGACTCGGCCGCCCGGGCCGGATCCACGCGCCGCGCCCGGACCTCCAGGTACGCCGGGTCCAGGAGCCGCTCCACCGGCACGTCCGCCTGCTCGGGGTCGGCGACCCAGCGGTCGCGGTCCGCGAACGCGAGCTTCTTGAGCTCGATCAGGGTATGTAGATAACTTGAGGTGTTGTGTCCCATGTCCTTCAAGGATAACGACTTGGCCATCTCCATCTGGGCCAGCTGGGCCATCCCCTGGGTATTCGGAGGGAGCACGAGGAAGGTGTGGTCCAGATACGTCCCCCGGAGGGGCTCGACCCAGGTCGAGGTGTGGTTCGCCAGGTCACCGGCACGGAGATAGCCCCCGCGCTCGGTGAGGAAGCCGGCGATGCTCTCGGCCACGGCCCCCTCGTAGAAGCCGGCCTTCCCGTTGCGAGCGATGCCTTCCAGGGTGCGGGCCAGGGCGGGGTTCCGGAGCAGCGAGCCGACGGGAGGCGCATGGCCGCCGGGGAGGTAGAGGTCCCGGGCCGGCGGATTCAGCTCGTCCCCCATGGCCTCGAAGTCCGCCGCCAGCCGGGTGGAGACGGGGAAGCCGTCCCGGGCGTACCCGATGGCGGGAGCGAGGAGCTCCGCCAGGGGCAGCGATCCGAAGCGCTCGTGCGCGTCCACCCAGGCGGCGACGGCGCCGGGAACGCTCACGCTGAGCGCGCCCGAGCCCGGGATCTCCTCGTGCCCGGCGGCGCGGAAGAGCTCCGGAGTCGCGAGGGCACCGGCCCGACCGCTCCCGTTCAGGCCCACCACGCGCCCGGTTCCGGCGTCGTAGAAGATGGCGAAGGCGTCTCCACCGACGCCGTTCATGTGCGGCCTCACCACGGCCAGCACCCCGGCCATGGCGAGGGCGGCGTCCGTGGCGTTGCCGCCACGCCGGAGCACGTCGTATCCGGCCGCCGCCGCCAGCGGATGATCCGCCGAGACCGCGCCGTGCGTCCCGCGGACGTCGGGACGGTTCTGGGCGGGGTAGACCGGCGCGGGGGCCCGGGGACCCTCTTCTCCCGTGGCCGCCGAAGGCGAGCCCTCCGCCCCCGAACCCGCGGACCCGGAGGAAGGAGGCGACTCCGAGCACGACATCAGCAGGAATGCCGCCGGAACGACCAGTGTGATCGCGAGGGGCGACGACGGACGCCGGACCGTGGACCAGGAGCGCATGCTGCCTCCGGAGCGGACGAGGGCAGTGGGAAGGAGCCACCGGGAGGCCCCTACCCGCGACGGGAGGGGGTGGTCCGCGGCGCCCGGTCACCCCAATCTGGATCTCCGTCGCCACCGTCCAGGACCGCCCGAAAACCCCCGCGCCGGAACCATGCCTTTCCGCGTCAGGCCCTTCAGGGACCGACTCCTGAACCGACTCGTCAAGCGGGCTCCCCTCGAAGAGCTCGGCCAGGGCGCCGTGCCGATCCGGGCCGCCGATCCCGCGAGCGACGTCGTGCTGGTCCGGGAGGGACACCTCCAGCTCGAGCTGGCGCGGCCGAGCACGGAACGACGCGCCGTCGACGTCGTGCTCCCCTGGGAGGTGACGGGGACCGAGGCGGTCCTCCGGGCTGGGCTGTACCGGTGGGACGCGGTGGCCCCGGCACCCGCGGTGGTACAGCGGCTGCCGGGGTCGGAGGTGCGGCGGGTGCTGCAACGCGCCGAGGGCACGCTCGACGCGTTCCTGCTGGCCAGCAGGGAGCGACTGGCCCTGGCGCGTCTTCTGGGTCACGGCGCGACGGGCACCACCGCCGCCCAGCGTCTCGGGCTCCTCCTCCTCCACCTGGGCGGTCGAGCCGTGCGGCCCGACCCGCGCGACACCGATCCGGGGCCGCCGGAAGGGCGGGGGGGACCCCTCGACCTCCCGTTCCGGATCACCCATCGGGCCCTCGGGGAGATGGCGGGACTGCACCGCTCGACCGTCACGACCCTTCTGAACGACTGGCTCTACCGGGACCTGCTGGAGGACCGGGAGCCCGGGTGGCGGATTCCCGACCCGGAGACCTTCCTCCGGGAGATCTCGCCGCGTTGACCGTTTCCCCGCGTCATCGTTAGGTTTTCGGGTCTATGGTCGGGGAGCGATCGCCCGGCCCGAACGGAAACCGAAGGACCCCCGCAGGAGCCTCGAGAGAACCCATGGCGAAACGCCATCCCACCTCCAGGCGGCGGCCGGACCAGAAGCGCCGCGACGAAGAAGCGGAAGATCTCTTCGTCGCGAAGGTCTACGAGGCCTCGACCTGGGCCCGGCACAACCGCACGATCCTCGTCATCCTCGGCGTCGTCCTGGCCGTCGCCGGATTCGGCGTCTACTCCTGGACCGAATACCGGGCACGCCTAGAGGAGCAGGCGGTGCTCCAGCTGGAGCAGATCCAGCAGACGCTGAGCGTGGGCGACCCCGAGACGGCGAAGGCCGAGCTCAACCAGTACCTGTCGCGCTTCGACGGAACGCCGTACGCCGCGGAGGCGCGGATGCTCCTGGCGGACCTCTACCTCCGCTCCGAGCAGTCGCAGCAGGCGATCGACGTGCTCGACGCTTCGAACGTCAGACTCTCCGAGCCCATCGGACCGCAGATCGAGACGCTCAAGGCCAAGGCGTACGAAGCCGCCGGTCGTCTCGATCAGGCGGAGGACCTCTACCTGCGCGTGGCGGACCGGGCGGAGCTGCAGTTCCAGGCCATCGACGCGCTCTCGGACGCGGCGCGCATCCGTGAGGCCCAGGGAGACTGGTCGGGGGCCGCGACCCTCTACGAGCGGATCCTCGACGAGCTCGGCGAGTCCGGTCCGGACGTCGGTCCGTATCGCATGCGCCTGGCGGAAGCCCGCACGGCGGCCGGGGGCTCCTCCGAGTAGCAGGGCCCCGGCGCCAGCGGCCGCGCACGCCGCTCCCCCCGGCGCCCCTCCGCCTCGTCCCGTCCCGGGAAGGGCTTCATCCGGCCGCCGGCCGCGGACTCCGCGGCGGCGCTCCCGCATCCCGTTCCATCCCTCATCCGGGGTTTTCCACAGCGTTCCCAGACTTCGTATAATGTATATTATGTAAAGTTGAGCGAAATCCGGGGTCCTGGAGGACCCGACGGGAGATCGCGCTGACGACGAAGGCCCGTCCCTCCCCCACCACCCGCCCTGGGAGTCGGCGGAGAGGAAGTGCCGGCGCCCGTCGAAGGAGGCCGGAGCGGGGATGGGGAGGAAGTCCGGAAAGCCGGGATCGGGAGAAGGCGGGACGAGAGAGCAGGAGGAGGAAGAGGGGTCGCGCCCCGTCGGCCCTTGCTGGTGGAGGCGCCGGAGCCGAAGTTGGGGGCCATGACTGGCATCTCATCCTTCATGGAACTCGTCGAGCGGGTCGTGGGGCACCTCGAGGACGGCACGCTCCAGGCCGGCTTCATGGAGCCGATCCAGCGAGGCTCGGCGTCGGGCTTCGTCATGGCCGTGCCCGCGGAAGCGGGTGGGGTCCTCGACCTCGTCCTGGTCGTCCGTCTCGAGATCATGACGGCCCCGGACGGCCCCGGTCGCACCGCGTTCATGGCGCGCCTCCTGGAGCTCAACCACGGCTTTCTCGGCCGGGCCTCCTTCTCCATCGACCCCGACGGGAAGGTCGCCCTCACGGCGGGACGTCCCGTGGAGGATCTCGATCCCGGCGAGATCCTCGACCTGATCCTCTGGACGTCCGAGCAGGCGGACCTCTACGACGACGAGCTCATCGAGGAGTTCGGCGGCAGCAAGGACCTCTGAGCCCCGGGAGCGACCGGAATGGCCGCGCAGAAGTCCTCGGACCACGGTTCGGGCACGAGCCGTACCTATCTGTGGCGCCTCCCTGTCTTCTACGTCCTGGTGGCGATCGTCGTCGCCGTGGCGGTCTGGCAGCTCCCCGATTCCCTGCTCGAGCTCTTCCGTGGCGACGTCCTCGGCGTGCTCGACGACGAGATCGCCAGCACCTTCGCCGGCGAGCCGCTGAGCTCGGCTCCCGTCCCCGAAGGACCCCTGGAGAGCGCCGTCGTCGCCCTGTACTCGCTGATCGGGGCGCTCGTCATCATGATCCCGGTCGCGTGGAGCTACATCTTCATCAAGCGCGAGAGCGGATACGACGAGTCGGTGGTGCACACGCTCCTGATCCTGCCCATCGCCGTCACCGGGATCGTGCTGATCGTGAAGTCGAGCGTGGCCCTGGCCTTCTCCCTCGCCGGGATCGTCGCGGCCGTACGCTTCCGGACCACGCTGAAGGACGCGAAGGACGCCGTGTACGTCTTCCTGGCCATCGGCGTGGGTCTCGCCGCCGGGGTCCAGCACCTGGGGGTGGCGCTCGTCCTCTCCGTCGTGTTCAACGGGGTCAACCTGGTCCTCTGGAAGCTGAACTTCGGGAACATCTACGCGGACCAGATGCGCCGGACCGGAATCACGCTGGGCGATGCGATCGCCGGACCGGGATCGGCGGAGAGCGCGATCTCCATCGGCGACGCGCGTCTGTTGGCGGCGCTCTCCCCCACCGAGCTGAAGGAGGTCGCCGAGCGGCTGAGCCGCATGAAGAGCTACCTCCACTCCGAATCGGACTCCAAGAGCGAGCGTAAGCA